>NZ_CP015602.1 GCF_001647715.1 Pseudomonas antarctica | reverse complement strand
TACGTTCGATTTCAATTTGCAAGATGAAATGAAAAAAGACTCAGCAAAATAAGGACTGCTAATTAGTCGAAAAATAAACTGTACTGATACGAGGTTTTTATGGCTGGCGACGGGTTGTTTGTTAAGTTCAACACCGAAATCATGACGGCTCTTAAGTCTGTAGGTGAGGCGTCATCGAATATATACGTGCAAGCCGTCGCCGTTCTTATTTCTGGTGCGGTTACGTTGTACATCTTATGGATGGGCTATCAGACGCTTGCGGGTAAAATTCAGACCCCCATGCAGGACGTGCTATGGAACTTAGCGAAAATGGGAATAATTTTAGCATTCATCGACAATACAGGTGGCTACCTTACAGCCACGCTGGATGCTGCGCAGGGACTTAAAGATGGGTTGTCAGGCAACCAAGTTGGAGGGGTATGGGCGACTCTCGATTCCCTTTGGTTGCAAACTCAAACGTTAGCGGAAACGATTTTGAGTAAAGACAGCTCTACCTACGTCAAAGCCAGCGGTGGTCTAGGTGCTTTGATGGTATGGATTGGTTCACTGATATTAATGACCATTGCAGGACTGACTTTTTTCGCGGCAGACGTGACGATGATCCTTTTAGGGTTGACCGCGCCATTGTTTATCTTTTGTCTTATGTTTGGTTTTCTTAGAACAATGTTCAATAACTGGCTACAACTTATATTCAGTAGCATTTTAACGGTTATGTTCGCGTCCCTAGTGATAAAAATTGGCATGACCTTCATGAAACTTATTCTCACACAAGTAACAGCGCAAGCCGTGGAATCCAATTTGCTGACTATGGGCGCTATGGCTTTGGTGGCCGGGGTGTTAACAGGAGGGATGGTGTTGTTGGCCGTTAAATTCGCTATGCAAATAGCCGGTGTTGGTATGGAAGGCGCGGTGCAGGGTATGGCTGTTATGGGATTGGGTGCCGCGACTTGGGGTGCGTCCAAGGCAGCAGGCGCGGCGCTTTCACAAGGAAAAGAAATTGGAAAGGGACTAGGGAAGGGTATTTCTTCTGGCGGCGATGCAAAAACGAGTTCTGCCGCTGAGTGGGCAGGAAAACAGGCGGGGAGGACTTTAAGCCCGGCGTATAGGGCGGGGATGGCAAGGTCAAAACAAGCCGTTGAAAACATGAAAGCGAGGTTTCAAAAGTGAAAACACTATTAACGACTATTTTTTTAACGCTCCTGGTCGGCTGCGTACAAAAGCAACAGCTCCCCGCTGACGTGACTGGCGACCTTGTGCCTATCAACAAAACTCAGGTAATTGATTATGAGCGCTAAACAGGAGGTCTTTAACTCCGCAAAATCCTTTGAGACTCAGTTATCACTCAAAAACGAGCAGTCTAAAAAGACAGCCTGGCAGGCCGTTGGCGTAATGGTGGTCATTACTGCTTTAAGTCTGGGTGCGCTGTATATTTCGTTGCTGCTGAATAAAACAGTCGTGGTGCCCGTGGTGATTGATAAATCAACCGGGCGTTCTGAGACGTACAACAGTGTTGTGGTTGACAACATTAGTCAGCAGACCGCACAAGATAAATACTTTGCTTCGCTCTACGTTACCTTGCGTGAACGCTACAATTACTATTCGTCGCAAACTGATTACGACGTTGTGCCGTTGTACAGCTCCGAAGCGGTAACGGCTGAGTACCTTGATTTTTTTGCCGGTCCCAATGCTCCAGATAAGGTTTATCAGGATGCTGCTAACGTTGTGACAATCGACATTATTTCTAATCCTGTAGTCGAGGGAAATTTCCCGGATAAAGTCGCCACGATTCGTTTTGCAAAACACATCAAAAATCTGCGAAGCGGACAAACCAAGACGGAATATCACGTTGCACGTGTGACGTTTCGCATGGTCCCACCTAAAGTCATGACAGAAGAAGTCAGAACCACAAACCCACTGGGTTTCACAGTGGTTGAGTATTTGGTTGAAAAGGAAATGAGAGGTGGGCAATGAAAAAGGTCATTCTTTATTGTTTGCTAGGTTGGACCAGCTTTAGCAATGCCGCATCCATACCCAGTGCAAGCCCTTACGATTATCGTATGCAGAGCGTCGATTACAATCCTGCGAATATCACAGTGGTGTATTCACGACTCGGCTTTTTGACCACCGTCATTTTCAGTTCAGACGAAGTTATCGTCGGCAAGCCAATGACTGGATTTGAAGATGGTTGGGATGTTAAGTGGGATGCAAATAAGCTTTCAATCAGCCCACGGCCTGCCGTCCAAAAACAAGAAATAATCAACGAGAGCGGCGAAAAAGAGACCGTTCAAAAGTTGTTCGAACCCATCGCCTCTGAATGGCGTACAAACCTGTTTGTCTCAACGAACAAAAAAAACTACAGCCTTGAACTGGTTTTGCTAGATGCCAGCAGTAAGCGTGAACCGTCGCTTGTCGTTAATTATGCCTATCCAGACGATAAACGTGTCAAGGCCAGCCAAGAAGAACTGGCACGGTCAAAAGCTTTGCAGGTTGAGCAAGAAAAGAAGGTAATTGCACAAACGCTCGAAAACGGCCAGGCCCCGCGCAACTGGGACTATTACATGCGGCCAGGGAAGGACAGTCAAAATATCACGCCAGATTTTGCCTATGACGATGGGGTTATGACCTATATCGGGTTTTCACCTTATAAAATATTCCCTGGCGTCACAAAGTATTTAAATGGCACAGAACAAACACTGGCCTTTTCCGTACAACAAAAAGGCAACTATAAAATACTGGTCGTTCATAGCCTAGACCAAAACCTTATTTTGCGTCATGGCAAACAAGTAATTGGTGTCGTCAACCAATCCTTTGGAAAGGTTGTTACTCCTTACAAGAACACAAGCTCTACACAGGTTGAGCGGGTCGAGGTGAAAAATGACAAACCAAATTGATGACAACAGTGAGGTGGAACAACCCGCAAGTGTTGTCCAGGGCTCACCGGAACCTGAAATCAATAAGCATGATCACAAAAGACGGTCGCCGTTGATTTATAAAATCCTCGGCGCGTTAGTGGTGCTAGTGGTTTTGGGGTATGTGGGAATTAAGTTGTACGGGATGTACCAAGACGTGGCCGGTGACGATACCCCCGTCAGCAAAGCACCTGAAAGCGGTGTGACGTCCTCAAAGCGTCGTGTAGACCTGGGCCAGAACACTCAGTTTTTTGAGAAAGAGTCCGTAGCACCTGCTACTGGCGACACCGGCAATCCTGCTTCTGACAGCTCCCCAAAGCCGCTTGTGGCGGAACTGGGGTTCAAAAAGTATCTCTCTATTCCCGTGCAAGATGGCAGCGGCTCTACAAGCGCGTCTACGGGCAGCCAATCAAGCGGCGCATCAGAGCCGGGAAGCGAAGCCGTTAGCCCTAGCAGTGGCGCTCAAGCAGGCACAGGGGCTAATGCCGTGACAGGCATGAAGGTCGAATCTATTGCCATGGACCCTAACCTCTACATCGAGGAGAACACCTATATCCCCTGCACGCTACAAACTCGGTTTGTCTCTGACGTGGCAGGGCGGATTTCCTGCACCATTTCCGAGGACGTTTACAGCGCAAACAGCCACGTTAAGTTGATCGAGAAGGGCACAAAAGCCTTTGGTGTGTACCGAACCGGCACCCTCAAGCAAGGACAGGGGCGCATGTTTGTGGTCTGGACCCAGTTGCGTACACGCGACTTTAAAAAAATCACACTGGTTGATACTCAAGTTGTCGGGCAACTGGGTGAGTCCGGCATTGATGGCTGGGTGGATGAACATTTTTGGGACCGCTTCAAAGGCGCCTTGTTGCTTAGTACGGTTCAGGACGTAGCTACAGCGTTCGCGAAAAGATCAGGGAATCAAAGCCAGGACTCCGATTACACGCAAAACACTCGTGAAGGCATGGCCCAAATGTCTAATACCGCTCTGGAAAACTCAATCAACATTCCACCAACCATGTACAAAAATCAGGGTGACATTATTGGAATTCTGGTGGGTGAAGATATTGATTTTTCTGGTGTCTACGCTGTGAGGCTTAAAAAGTGAATATGCCTTTAGCTGTTAACAGTGCTAGCGCGGTGACTAACCGCTCTCTAGATTTTTACAAAACTGGAATGTTTGGTGACTATTTAGGTACGTCTGGCCTTACCGAAATGGCAGTAAATCGCCCTGGCGGTGTGTTTCTAAAAATTAATGGCGTATGGAGTTTTGCTGAAAACCCAAAAATCACACTGGCGGCGTGCGAGCGGTTTGGCAAGACGCTGGCTAACTACAACGATGACCATATCGACGAAACCAAGCCGTTGCTGTCGGCTACGCTGGAATCGGGTGAGCGCGTCCAGGCAGTACGTTATCCAGCCTGCGAGCGGGGTACGTACTCGATCACGATCCGGGTTCCAACGGATCGGCAGATACCACATCAAAAATACATTGATGGTGGGTTTTACAGCGAAGTCGCCCTGGAGAAGAAACAAAGCGTGGATGAGCTGCGTTTGCTCAATCTGTACAAGCACAGGCGCATTGCCGAGTTCATGGAACTGGCGGTGCGGATGGGTAAAACCATTGTATTTGCCGGTGCGACTGGGTCTGGCAAAACCACCTACATGAAAACTTTACTCGCGTTTGTGCCGCTTAAAGTTCGGATTATTACCATCGAGGACACCCCGGAAATTAAGTTCTGGACGCATAAGAATTATGTCCACCTGTTTTATCCCTCTGAGGCGAGTAATACGCCTGGGGCTATTGTGACCTCCGCCAGTTTGTTGAAGTCGTGCTTTCGAATGAATCCAGACCGTATTTTTCTGGCCGAGGTGCGTGGCGGTGAAACGTGGGACTTTTATAAAGTCGTCGGGTCCGGCCATGGCGGCAGTATGACTTCGTTGCATTCGGGGTCTGTCGAAGAAGCCATAGACGGACTTATTGAACGCTGCTACCAAAACGCTGAATGCCAGATGCTGCCCTATGCAGTGCTTAGACGAAAAATCCTGAACAGCACCGACATTATTTGTCATGTGGACGTATCGGGGGATGTGCGTCGTATGGGTGAAATTTATTTCAAACCGGTCGATCAGCAACGCTACATGAACCTTTAAAGCGACTACCGCGCCGCAAGCGGCTTGATGGCTACTGTAAGCCAGCGCGACAAGTCACCCTGACTCGCAGCAGCTCCACGGAAGGAACAGGAGAATTACATTATGAACACTATTAATCATCCTGCTAATCTCGTTAGCCGTTTGGACATGAACGGAAACAACGACCATCCAGCAGAGCTAGTAAGCTGGATTAAAGAAATATCCAAGCAAATTAAACTCGCTATCAAGGGCCAAATTATCGCCACGCTTTATCCTTACCGTTTTCAAGGCATAGAGTACTTAGCTTTTGACCTTGAGGGGGCACAGGGGAGTTTTTCGCTTACATTTATGGCGGGTCAACCTACCGAGCTTAACGACATAACGCCTTGTGTAACCGATATGTCCCAAGCCTTAGCAATGGCAGCGGCATTGATTTTCAGCGTTGATGCGCTGGTTAAATTTAGCCGCGCCCTAAAGGCTGATGATTATGAAATTATTTAACAAAAAACAATCCTTTTTTTTGCTGCTGGTTTGTATCGGCCTTAGCACGTTGATTGCGAGCGTTTTAGTCTATTGGCTAAACGGTGTGCCACCGCTCAAGATTGTTAAGTTATGGAATTATAGCAAGCTGTGGCAGGCTATTTTTTCAAGCACCTCCAATACAGAAATCATCTTGAGTGCCTTTGTTGCCCTAGGCATTGGTTTTATCGTGTCCCTGGTACTGCCAGTGCTTGCCCTGGTGAAGCTCAACAGTGAGCCAAAGCAAACACTACATGGAGACGCCCGTTTCGCTACAGACAGCGACATACGCCAGTCAAAGTCCGTGACCTGGGGTGATGAAAGCGGGAAAGGTATTGTTATCGGCAAGTACAAAGGAAAGCTTCTGCGTTACGTGCAGCCCGACTTTGTTTCACTTGGCGCGGGTACGCGGGCGGGTAAAGGCGCCGCTGTAGTGATTCCAAACGCTATGGAATGGCGAGGCTCGATGATCCTTCTGGATCTAAAACAAGAGTGCTACAACATCACCAGCAAGTACCGCCAACAGGTGTTGGGCAATGAGGTATTTCTATTCAACCCATTCTCCGAAAAATCGCACGGCATGAACCCCCTTTTCTACATCGATTTAAGCGACAACGAGGGTTTGTCCGATCTGCTGGGCATTGCCGAAATTTTCTACAACACCGGCAGCACGACCGGCGCCGAAAAGCACTTCAACAACTCGGCGCAAAGCTTGTTCGTCGCGTACGTGTCGGCCCTATGGTATTTCATCACCTACCAGCCAGGACAGTTGCGCACCTTCCACATCAAGCCCGTATATTCCGTTGGTACGGCGCTCGATCTTTATTATCAGGTCACCGTCGAAGAAATTATTGAAGCTTTGGCAGAAGCGCTGACAGAAGCTCCCTCTCCTACGCTCTGTCCTGAGTCCATTGTGCATGTCGTCCAAGGCGCACACGACAAGCTCAAAAGCTTTTCCCTGCTGGGCGATGATGTGAAAGGCAGCGTAACGGGTACGTTCGAAAAAGAGCTGCGACTTTTCACCCTGCCAAACGTGCGCAAAGCCACCGACAAAAATTGCTTTGACTTCAAACAAGTTCGTCGTAAAAAAATGACAATCTACTTGGGGGTAACACCGAAAGACGTAGAAATTGCGCCCGTAATACTGAATCTGTTCTTTAACTGCGCGATCAAAACAAATCTGAGTGAAAACCCTGACTTTGATTCGACGTTGAAAATTAATACATTGTTGTTGATGGATGAATTCCCGTCCATTGGTAAAATCAACTACGTTAAAAACTCGGCGGGTTACATTGCGGGCTACAAACTGCAATTGTTGACCATCTATCAAACTGAGTCGCAGAAAAACGAAATTTACGGTCTTGAGGGCAACAAGGTTTTGAGTGCCAACCACTCTTGCAAAATAAACTACTCTATCGGCGCACAAGTTGACGCGGAAATTCTTGAAAGGGAGCTTGGCAACACTACACCAAAAAGTAAGTCAAAGAGTAAAAGTACCGCCAATGCCAAAGTCTCTCGCGGAGAGTCAGAAGCTGACGCAAAAAGACCACTCATGTACGCACAGGAACTAAAGTTATTACCTGACACAGACGAAGTTATTTTGCTTAAGGGCGAGCACCCCATTTATTGCAAAAAGGCCTATTACTTCAATGACGATTTTTTTATGGACAAATTGATAGCGCTTTCACCTACCTTCCAGTCCGTAAAATCAAAACTCGGCAAAGGCGAATTCCCAACAAAAGACGACTTAGCACTGGTATTAGAGCGACAAGAGTTAGAAGCCATTGTTAATTTTTGAGGATCAAGCAATGAAAAAAATAGCGTTTAGTGTTTCAACTGTAGTCGCATTGGCATTGTCGGGCTGTTCTTCACCCCCTCAACCCGCCGCCGTGGATTTTGATCAAAAACCAGAAGTTGTTAATACCAGCCTGCCCCGCCTGGTCATGACGAATGAGGTAATTAAATCCGAACAGTCTAACGGCCCCTGGAGTTTGACCCTGGCCGACTTCCAGGGCGACCAGCGTTCATACAACACGGATTTTTATTACGCTTTGGCCCATGCGGACCTGATCGAGCTGGACACTTCCAACCTGGGGGACGCAGAACGCACCCGTCAATGGCTGCTAGAGCATGGCGCGACAGCACCGATTCAGGCTAACCACAAGGCAAAACCGGTGCAGCCGATTAGCAGAACGTGGAAGCATGAAACCACCGGCTCAAGCTTTACCTACCGCGCCACAGCGCTCTGTGTTGACTGTGAAAACGTTGCGATCACCCTTCACAAGTATGCCGAGGTAGAAAAATGAATAGCTTAAAAAGGACTACAGCCGCGCTCGCTATGGCTCTCTGTGCGGGGTTAGCCACCAACGCACAGGCGGGCGACACGGACGCCTGCACAGTCACGCTGTGCATGTTCGGCAAGTTGACGGGCAATAGCGGTGGCTC
Organism: Pseudomonas antarctica; assembly: GCF_001647715.1. Lineage (NCBI taxonomy): Bacteria > Pseudomonadati > Pseudomonadota > Gammaproteobacteria > Pseudomonadales > Pseudomonadaceae > Pseudomonas > Pseudomonas antarctica. Next base: position 22,113 of record NZ_CP015602.1, on the reverse strand, counting down.
TGAATGCTCGTCTGCCGAAAAGAAATTTTTCAGCATCGAGGTCAAGAAGCGCGGCAAGTTCAAGCCTGGGCCGACGTTTGACGCTCGCAAGGAGTTCTTGGGCGAGTGTAGCGGCTCTGACCCGGCCTACTCTGATAAGATCATGGACAAATTCGGTAAGGTCCGGGGCTAGTCCATTGAACAAACAAGCGTACTTGTTGAAGTTTCGACGTTGCAGCAAGCAGGAAACATTAGATTTCATGGTTTCCCAATTGCTTAAAACAGTAAGCGCCGAGGAATCACTAGCGGTGCTAGCTGCTGCCGACCATCGCAATGTCGAAATATCAACAGGTCGCTCGTTCGATAAAATCCCGCCCTATTTGTGGCGACAAATCGAATAAAGGTTAAATCATGAAACTGTATATCGCTGAAAAACCCGCTGTCGCCCTGGACATTGCCAACGCTCTGACAGATGGAAAGCATTCAAAAAAGAACGGCTACTTTGAGTGCGGAGAAGACAAAGTAACGTGGTGCATTGGTCACTTGCTAAAATCTATCGAGCCGGAGACTTACAACCCGAGCTATAAACAATGGAAACAACAAGATTTGCCGTTGAATTTGTTTCCATTGCAGTATGAAGTCATACCCAACAAAGCAGATCACACTAAAATCGTGCTTAATTTGATTAAGGAAGCGGACGAAATTGTACATGGCGGCGACCCTGATGATGAAGGGCAACTGCTGGTCGATGAGTTGATCTTGTTTGCGGGTTATACAAAATCCGTGAAGCGAGTGTTTATCAGCGATAACACTCCGAACGCTGTCAAAAAATCCTTAGCCAACCTTAAAAACAACCAAGACTTTTTTGGCGTCTACGAAAAGACCTACGCCCGTACTGCCGGGGATCTGCTGTATGGCTTGAGCATGTCCCGTGCGTACACCATCGCAGCTCAAGCCAAAGGCTATCAGGGCGTATTGAGTGTGGGCCGTGTGCAAACGCCTATCCTTGGCTTGATCGTCCGACGCTGGCTGGCTAATCAAGCGCATACGTCCTCATTTTTCTACACCCTGGACGGCACGTTTACGCTGGGTGGCAACACCTTCACGGCACGCCTCAAGCCCTCAGAAGACCTATCGAGGGATGACAAGGGCCGAGTAATTGATAAGGTCGCTATTGGTCTTGTCGGTGATCGCTGCAAGGGCCAGGCGGCAACGGTGCGCGATTGCAGCGTTAAAGAGAAAGAGACCACGCCTCCCCTGCCGTTCAACTTGATCAAGCTGCAACAGCACATGAACAAACGGTTTGGCCTGACCGCCGCGCAAACGCTAGAGATCACGCAAGGGCTGCGCGAAAAGTACAAGGCCATCACTTACAACCGTTCCGATTGCAATTATCTGTCTGATGAACAGTTTGCCGACGCGCCTAACATCCTGGCCGCGCTCAAAGAAAAGCCTGAGTTCATGCACGTGGCCATCGAGCCGGGTATCAAAAGCAAAGCGTTCGATGACAGTAAAATTTCAGCGCACACGGCTATCATTCCGACGATCAACGTACCTGATATTTCCGCTTTGTCTGACCTTGAGGCCAAGGTCTATCAGGCCATTGCGCGTCAGTACCTGGTGCAGTTCATGCGCAACAAAAAGTACCTTGAGGCCACCGGCGCCGTTGACGTGGCAGGCGAGGTATTTACCTACAAAGCCAAGACAACGGTTGATCCAGGCTTTGAGACATTGCTCAAGGGATCGAGCAAAGAGGACAAAGAAGAAGAAAACGACGAGTCCGGGGATGAAGACGAGGCAGGCACTGCCTTTGAATCCGTCAGCGAGCTTAAAGCCGGGGATTCGGGTTCATGCCGTGAAACGAGCGTGGCCGAGAAGAAAACCACCCCGCCGAAGCTATTTACCGAAGCCACCTTGCTTGCCGCCCTGGTGCGCATTGCTGATTTTGTCAGCGATCCGGTGATTAAGCAGTTGCTCAAAGATAAGGATCGCGACAACGAGGCTGAACACGGCGGGATTGGCACGTCTGCGACACGTTCAGCCATCATTGAAACGCTTAAAACACGTAATTTTATCGTCATGGACAAGAAAAACATCATCCCCACGGAAACGGGGATTGCCTTCTTCAACGCCCTCCCGGACATTGCCACACAGCCCGACATGACGGCGCTCTGGTCTGAACAGCAAACGCTGATCGAACAAGGTTCGTTAAGCGTTGATGAGTTCATTTCAAAACTGATGGCCTTTTTGACCGAACAGGTCAGCCAGGTCGATGTCGGAGAGATTAAAGGCGAACACAAGCCCCGTGAAGGTGGTTTGCCCCGTCTTGAGTCGCCCTGCCCCAACTGCGGCAAGGAAATTGTTATCAGCGCGAAGACATACGCCTGTACTGGTTGCACCTTTAAAGTATGGGCTACCATTGCCGATAAGAAGATCACGGCCAGCCAGGTCGAAACGCTGATAAAGAAGGGCAAGACGGCTGAAATCAAAGGGTTCGTCAGTAAAAAGTCAGGAAAGACCTTTGCCGCAATGCTTGTTTTGCAGGATAAGACCACCGGGAATGTCAGCTTTGAATTCTCGCCAAAAAAATAGTGTTTAAACCATTAGAGTCTGAGGTTATTTATGGCTAGTAACACCTACGACGAAGTTATGCGCGTTCTGTCTAACGTGCGTAGCATCCGTGCGTTTGTCCGCGAAAATGATTATGAGCTGTTGCTGGAAGCGCACGAAAAATTAGGTGTAGCGCTTGAGGAACGTAAAGAAGAATACGCCGCTGAAAAGGTTGAACGCGAGGCACGCGAGGTTAAGCGCCAAGAGTTGCTGGCTCTGATTGAAAGCGAAGGGTTCGACATTGGCCAATTGCTTGGGAATGAATCTCCCACCGGCAAAAGAAAGTCTGCTAACAAGCCTCAAAGTAAGCGGGCACCTAAATATAAATTTACCGAAGATGGCGAAACTAAGTATTGGTCGGGTGTCGGCAGAAAGCCAAAGCCTATCGCGCAGGCCATTGAAAATGGCGGCTCCCTGGCGGATTTTTTGATTGCTGACGATCAGCAACGGCTCGACGTTTAAACGTCAAACTCGGCTTGTTTGGTAAAAATGATATCGCCTGACAGGATCTGTAGGGCTGGCCAGGTCGAAACCTGATATCAAAATCCCGCCCGGGCCTGGTGTGCCGGCGACGATTTTGATATCTGCCCACCGAGATAGACTCGCCATGCCCCTGCTATGCCAGGGGCATTTTTTTTGGCTGTACACTGTACACGCACAAAAATGACCGCCTACAGTCACGCTGTAGGCGTTTTCTAAGCTTCCGAATGGCAAAGGATGGCTGTTTTGTCCATAGCGCTCAAAAGCGCCTACGGACACCTTAAAGCCTTCTGGCTTGTCGGTGTGCCGGTACGCCCTACTCAAGCCGGATAGCCTATGACCGCTTCGCTGCCATAATCCGAACCGGGCCGCAGTGGCACAACCAAATTAGCTCCCCGCGTTACACCATCAGCGCACGTTTTGCGATTGATGACGATTTCCAAACTCTGACTTCCAACAACTCCAGCGACCTTGCCATAAAAACGGCACTTATTACCGCTAACCTCTTGAAGCGCGATCCGGTCGCCAATCGACGGCTGAGGGTTCTTGTTGAGCATCAACATTTCAACACCTGAGGTTGTATCGGCTGCTGCATGAGCGACCGAACCGACCACCATCAAAGCTACTGCGAGCATCAGTTTCATATTCTTTCCCTGCCCTATTCGGCGTTTGGATGAGCTGGAGCGCAAACACTTTGCTACTTGTTTGCCTGATTCATTGTGCGTTCTAGACGCTCAGAGAGAATAGAAAACGCTCGTCGAGCCGCATTACGTACCGGCGTCGATGGACTGTCTAAGCGTTGAGCCAGTAGCTCCAGGGCCGAGTTCACGAAATAGATGGGGGTGGTAATGACACGCCCTGGATAAACCTGTTCCAGTGCGTCTATAAACCTTTGCGCTGCGTCCTGGGCGTGCTTGTTGGTAGGCCACGCAGACGGTAGCGCTACAGCATTCGGCATTGCGGCCAGGTCGCGTGAAATGGTTTCTAAATCTTCCTCCGACCCCCTAAAGGGCAAAATGGTTAGATCGGCTTGTTCGGCAATTGCCATGTCCAGCTCAGGTCGGTTTCCCCCGCCGTCAACAATCAACCAGCCGTTTTTGGTATTGCTGCTTGCGGTAATAATTTTCGCCAAATCGGCGCCGTCCCTACCGTCCATCACGCCATAAGGACGACCCTCGGGCTTTAGAACTCTATGAGGGTCTGTCAGCACATACGCCGCTGGTTGCCCCCTCAGAATCGCGCCTAGACTCATCAAATGCGCTGTTGTTGTCTTCGTGGTTCCGCCTTTTTGGCCGCCGATAAAAATCAGATTGCTCATGACTTAACCCCTTTTTCCAGCACCTCTAGCATGATTTCTTGAACCGAAACGCTGCGCCCTTCCTCTTTGCTTCGTTCGGCTGCTTGGCCGACATAGCGGGCATACAAGCTGCGTGATGGCCGCAATGTCATTTGCATGGTTCCGCCCTCCCCCGCTGGCTTTTTCGCCGCTTTTGCGGCCGGAGATGCCACCAGTGGCGCGCTCGCGGCGGCACTCAATGTTGCGGCCAGGTCTGTTACGCCTTTTGCAGCTTTCATTTCACAACCTCGTAAAGTTAAGAAGCTATAACGCTGTAGCTTTAAAACACTATAGCTTCATGAAACCACAACCTCAAGAAGTTTTAACTTCATAGCTTTATAAAGCTACAACGTTGTGAGGTTGTGAGGTTGTGAGGTTGTGAGGTTGTGAGGTTGTGAGGTTGTGAGGTTGTGAGGTTGTGAGGTTAGAGCGCCATAACCTCACAACGCTATAAAGCTAAACCAGCGGCAGGTCGTCCAGCTTCTGCGCTACTCGCTCGGCACCCCATACAGCAGCGCTGTTCAGCTTGCGAACCCATGCGGTGCGGGTACTGCTCCATTTAAAGCCATGGGCCTGCATGATTAAGCTGATTTGTTTGCGTGCTTCCGGGCCAGGCTTGGTGTCAAAAATGAACATCACGCGGTTTTCTTCGGTGTCCTCCCGATAGGTGTAACCGTTGCTTTTGCGCTCAACGGTCGTCCGCTGTTGGCTGGCCATCAACTGCTCAATACGTTGTTTAGTGCTGCGTATGACGGCGTTGTTATTGCCCAAGGCGTAGGCCGGAAACCCCACGCGACCGGCAAAGTCTTTTTCCAGTACCTGGGCGGCACTCGACTCGGAAAAACCCAAGGCCACCAACGCCAGAATCTTGCCCTCGGTCGTCTGTTGGCTGCGGATGATCTTGTTAGCGGCTTTCATGCGTACTTGCGAACGTTCCAACCCGGCCAGCTTGTCGGTGAGTTTGGTCACGGCGTCCGGGTCGTCGCTCGAAATTCCCCCGGCACCGACCGTTTCGGCTTTTCGGGCGTAGTGGTTGGCCTTGTCTTGAAGCGCAAAGGACTTGCCGAACGTGGTGTGAATTTTGCCCCGATAATTGCGGTCGCGGCGCTCGCTGTGATGGCCGACCAAAATAGGCTGGCCGAACGGGATCACAGAGGCCATATCACGGGCTTTACGATACGTGGCGTCACTGGCCTGGCTCGCGCTCGCGGCCAGGTCTTCGTAACGCTCACGGCGGGCCTCTAGTTTCAGTTCGTAGGCATTCAAAGGCCGTGCCTCTGCGCTTTCGACAGCAGGGGCAGGGCGGCTTGCGTCCTCGATCACCGGGGCCGATGGGGTAGGGAGGGGGTCGCTGGCTTTGTCGGTTGGCTCGTCGTCCAGGGCTTGAGTTTGGCTGATGTGAAACACCGTTGTGGTTTTGATTTTTTTGACCGGCACGTCCTCCCCGGTCGCCGGGTCTTTTTTGGTGCAAGGGATCACGGTCACGATTTTGACCCCGTGTTCACCTCGTTTGACCGACCGGCCTAGGGCTTTCCAGGCGTTGAACGTGAACACGTTGACACGCGGTTTAATCGCATCGGCAGGAATCCCCATGGCCTCAAACCCTTCAAAGATCGCTTGAAAGTTCGCCACGCTTTGGCCGGTAACGGCGTTCTCCAGGGCTTGCTGTTGCATCTGGTCTTTGCGGGTTGGCTGTTCGCCGTTAACCCTTGCTTTGCTAGATGCTTGAGCCGGATTTTGATGTTGCTGTGTGGTGTGATTCATGTCGGTTTCCGCCTGAGTTGTGAACCTTGCTTCGCTGAGTGCCCTTCGCCGTAGCACGTAGGTTGATTGGCCGGAAAAGGTGCGTTGCAAGGGCGGAAAACGAGGCCGCAGCTAAGGGAGCGCAGCGAGTCTGAACGGGGGAGGGTGTAGGGCGTAGCCGGACCCTTGAAACGTGCCCCGGCTGATCTACCGTCAAGTGCAGGTGAAGGGGACTTAGCGAGGCAACCCCCCAATGGCACCGACGACATGAACACAGGTTCTTGCAGGGCGCAGCGCTGCAAGCGCCGGTGAAACCGGCGTGCTTGGGTAAGCTGTTAAGCGCTGTGCTTGGGGGGCTTTTGCGGGAGAGGTGTCACACGCTTGACGACATGGCCATGCCTCACAACTCAACGTTAAACGCGGTCAAGCCGACCTTATCCGCGAATTTGACCACCGCTTTTAAGCTGGTCCAGATCCGCAACGGCTCGCGGCGACTGCGCACCGGCACCAAGCGCGCCGTAGGTCCACCGAGGCGCACCGAAAGCGTCCACATGGCGTTATCGCCTTTGATCCGGCCTACCACGGCCTCACGGATAGCGTGTTGGCTGATCAGGTGCGCCAGGGAGTCCAGTTGAATCGCGTCGCCAATCATGCCCCCACCTTGGGCAGTTGCTCCAGCAGGCGGTACTGGGGGTCGATCTGTTGACGGACGTGCATCGCGGTCGCTTCCTGTTCGGGGGAGGGGGTCAGACTGCGTAAAACCAGTCTGCCGGGGTGTGGTATGCCAGTCTATAGGGGGTTGGTTTCCAAGGGTGATAAAAAAGGGGACCACACCCTAGCTGGGTGTACCCCCCGATTGAACATAAGCGGCGTTATTGGAAGTGCGGCACGACCCATACCGCTCCGGCAATAACCACGGCCATCATGAATACGTTTATGGCCCAATTTGGGATATTCATGGTTTGTTCCTTTCTATTCAGTTCGTTATGGGTAACACAGTCGCGGCGCCGCTCGATGCTCACTCGGGGTTATCAAGCCCCTTGTGCCGACGATACCAGCCCCACCAGTGCAGCAGCTGCGCCAAGGCATCAGCATTCGGCGGCGTAGCAACCGGCGCGCTATCCAACTCAATAAAGTCCTGATCGGCACTGACGGCCAGCCGCCAAAGGGTCACGCCACTGACACCGACCTGCATACCTTCATGCCACCAGCGCGCCGGACTGAACAGGTCGAAGCGGCACACCAGCAGCGAGCCTAGGTAAGCAGGGCTGTACACCACGTAGCGCAAGCGCGAATCGGTATCCTCCCAAGGCTGCACCTGGGCCGCGTCCATCCAACCCGCGCCGAGCGCACGCACCATTGGCGCCGGGTGCGGCCATGGCCCCATAGCGGTTGGCACGCGGGACCGATAAGGGGTCTCGGTCATAAGCTCAACTTTTCAGGCGGTTGGGTGGAAGCCAGCCGAACACCGACCATCCGCGCCATGAAAATCGCCGGGGCAATCACAAACAGCGCGCAGCAGCCAAACAGGACCGATTCGGCTTTAAATGCGAGAACCACTAAAGCCATAAAGACCGCACCCGCAAGCAACAGAGCATAGGGGGCAGTCTTTAGAAAAAATTGGTCTAGGTTCATCCGTTGTTCCCTTCAAAAAAGTCGAGTTGTTGGGCCTTCTGGTATCCCCTGAGCCATGAGTTTCTGAACTGAGGGGCTTTGTAGGGGCATTCTGATAATGGACGCCGGTTCTCCGCATCCAGCGCGCCTTTGGCTTCTGCTGTGCGGTGAGGATTATTGTCTTTGCGCTTATCCATTCCCTGTGGCCCCTAAGTGCGTGCAAGGCACTTTATCAACGCTTCTGCCACACATGGTGGAGCCAAATCACCGGCAAACTTGCGCAGCAAATACAGGTACTTAGGGTCTAGCAGCTTGCAGATAGGCAAACCTCGGACTGTGTTATATTCATGCTCGGACATGATTTTTCCCTCTCAGGATTCGTTGTGTTCCACGCCGGGGATGGTTACAGCCATGCCCCGGCATCCTTCGCTTCTACGACGCCTTCCTCTTACACCCAATCCTCAACGCGCAAACCCGGCACGCGGTTAAATTCGCGTAGATTATTGGTCACCAAAATCAACCCTTGCGAACGAGCGTGCCCAGCGATCATGTGGTCATAAGGACCAATGGGCGTACCCGCTTTGGCAAGCTCTGCCCTCAGTTGCCCTGTGTGCGCTGCCGCATCCTGATCGTATTTCAGGACTTCAAGCCGTGCTGCGAAGCCCTCCACATCAGCCAGGTTTCGCCCTGGGTTAGAGGATTTTTCCGCGCCGTAGATGAGTTCCATCAAGGTCACAGTGCTGATGCACAGTTGGCCGTGGTGCGCTTTGAACACCTCACGCACATGCTCTGGCTTGTTCTTTATGGTGAAGATGCAGATGTTGGTGTCCAGCATGAACTTGAGCATCAGAACGATTCCCGCTCTTGATCGGCGGGTTGCTCACGATCAGCCATAAAATCAGCCGTCACACCCTCACCATCAAACCAGCTATCCCAGGACTCCCCAGCAGGCGTGAGGATTCGCGTTCTACCTATGGCGATCACATCCACACGCTTAACATCGTCGGGCAGCGCAGCGGCCTTGGGTAAGCGCACAGCCTGGCTACGATTACTTAGAAATACAGAACCTTGTTCCATGCCACACCTCTTTGGATATACATATTGTATATCCCATGATAGCCGAGGCGCTGGATATGTCAAAGGGATATACACGCCATTTATCGGCCGGAAAAATCAGACTGGGGGTGGGCAGGGTGACTTGTCGCGCTGACCGGACCCAGTAACCAAGCCGGGGATGAAAGCGGACAAAATCGCACGCTGCGCATCCGGCCTCGGCGTGGTTCTTTTCTTGTACATTGAGGGGTAACACCACACCAATAATTGAAGGATCAACCAATGAAAGCCATTTACGCTCTAGCTGTCGCCGCCTGCATGGCGCTTTCCACGGCGGTTTTCGCCAATGAGCAATCAGGGGTAGAAGTAGGGAACCTGCAAGCGATTGCTGGCCCAGCACCGTCGATTTCATACATCACCGGCACAGCCACCAACACCAGGGGCCAGCCATTAAAAAGTGTTTTCGTCCATTTCAATTTGTACGATGCCAATAACGCCCTGGTAGGGAATGCCATTGCCAACGCAAGCAACCTGGCTCCCAATGACACATGGAAATTCAAGGCCGGTGTGACCGTTCCGTATGACCACTTCGTTTTGGTCAAAGTTGACACCTACTGAACAAGCAACTCATAACTTAAAACCAAACCCAAGGCTAATCTTGGGTTTCAACGATTCATCCTTGCGCTGAATGAACTGGAGCTTTTGTTTCATCTGCTTCTTTTGACGTTCTGGACTGTGTAGATTTATCTCCTTCTCAGGTTTAGCTATAGACCTTTGCCCGCTGTCGAGACTGGTATTCTCGATTTTCCAGTCATTGCGCTTAACATCTTTGTAACCCTTAACCTCTCCGTTGTTGTCGTATAGCGGCACTTTCACATCTATTGCCCCTGCCTTTTTTAGTCGGATCACACTTCCGACTTTCACCTGTTTACGCTCAATTTCCGCGATAAGATTTTTACCCCAAATGGTCACTTCCTTCTGCCCGCTTATCGTCTTGTAGGTGATGTATTGAGAGTGCTTGTTCTTTTTGTCGAACTGGTAATTCGTTGAGCCAAACTCAACCACTTCATAAAGATTACGAGTTCTCTCGGGTTCTTGCTTCAAAGCGTTCTTGAGAGTGAAGTCTCTTTTATGAGTGGCCTTAACGTTGTAGCCCAAGCCCTGGAGCTTGAGACTCATGTTTGTACGTAATTGCCGCAAGTCCTCTTTTTTCAAATCATGCCGTACACCATCCTTATCGGATATTTTCAGAACAGCATGAACGTGGGGCTTTTCAGTATTGTCGTGATACGCAAGGACAAAAGCGTTATTCGGATACTTATCTGAAAGCGTCTCACGCACGGTACTGAGCAATTCCTCACGACTAACCTTTTCAGAGGGCGGCGGTGAAAATATGATGTTATGTGTCTGTTTCTTCAACTCAGCAGCTTCATCAACGTTTTTTGCGTCCGGTGCTTTTATCCCGGATTGAACGATACTTTCTTTTAGTTCGTTGATCCCTTCTTCGCCTTTCCACTCATCGCCATTTTCATCATAAAGACTCAACTCCCCATCGTGAGAAATATAGTCAAGCGTGTTTTTTATGCCTTTAGCAGTAGTTGCTGATCCGGTAATTTTTACCATAATTTCTTTGCTAGGAAGCTGCCGTATTGCCTGCGATGCTTTACCGCCATTCTTATTAGATTGATTAATTTTGAACGCAAAAGCAGACTTAGAAGCCTGTTCACTTCGCGCCCTTTTAATACGCCATTCTTTATCAGTATTGGCGGCCATTATTAACCTCTCATACCTTTACGGTTAAAGCTCCACCTATCAACTGTCGAGTCTTGCAGTTCGTCAATTTTCTTAACAGCCATTTCCATATAACTGTTGAGCGTCTGAATTTCCTTCAAGAAATCAGGATCATTGATTTCTAGTTTCTTTGACTGGAACATCATGTGCCGAATGTTTCGGCCAACAGCGTCGATAGCAGTTCTTAACCCACGTATCTTTTTGAGTTCATCTGGTAAGACTTTCGATGTGACCGACATTGAAGAAATAACCCTAAACCTTGCCTCTTTTGATAAAGACCAACCATGCGCTAAAGCGTGTTGATTAATAGTTTCTTTTTCATCAGACGATAAATAAAAATACAATCTGTTTGTTTTTTTATCGCTCGGAGTTTCATCACTTTCTAAATCGTAGTTTGCTATACTATAAACAAATTTCTTTGCTAACGAACTAACGGTAACGCCTAGTTCTTTTGCTTTCAATACCGCTCGGTGGTGGACCTCTTCGTCCACTCTAAAGCACACCTTTTTTTCAATTTCTTTACTCATACAAGAGCCTCCGGCAGCGGGGAGAAGCCACAAATTGAATCACGAAGTGACGTCAATTGGGTGCGCTCTCCCTATCCTGCATCCATTCCTTAAAATTGCATCCGTTCTGATAGATAAATATCGTACAGAAGGGCGAAATGCAAGGTTGTATAAGGGCAATAATGGAAAATCAAAGGCTCAGAAGCACGAATAGCAACAAGCAATGAGAGGGAAGGGCATTCAGGATTTTAAGCATACACCAGCAAGCAAGGCACACGGAGCCAAAGCAAAGCCTCCATACGCTGCCTGGCCCCCAAAGGCTCTCCGAAGTCGCTCCGAACAGGGGCATGCCACTGCGCCCTTCGGCCTACCCCTCAGTGCTGCAAGATTGGACCTACCGGGACCTGACCACATGAATTGCTATGAGCCATTGGACCGTTGCGAAAAGCTGGGTTGAACAGTATTGGGGGGGTACGTGGCGTATTTGTGATTTGTGAAACAACCGCCCATTTTTTATGGCAGCATGAAAAACATGCCTTTGAATTGTCCCGATGAAAGAGGTCCCCACTAGTGGGCTTGAATCGGGTGAGGGCGTAGCACGAATTTCATTCTGTCAGCGCTGATGACCACACCTAGCAATGAGATTTGAACCAGATGATTAATTGAATGCGACTGGGGATTGATAGTTTTTTTGATTTTTCTTTAGCTTAGAGAGAAATACTAAAGTTTTGATCTACTCCGGCGAAAGGGGTCCCCGCTCGCGGGGTTGAGTCGGGTGAGGGCGCAGCACGAATAGCTCCCTCACTTGTTTGCAAAACTTCAAGATGGGTACACAACACTATCAACCCAATTAAGGAAAAAATCATACTCAATTTGTTTTAAACCATCCTCTTGAAGTTCATAGTGTGCGTGATGAATGAAAGCGCTCATTTCTGATTCCATAAATAGTTTTGCTTCTGAGCCGTTATCAGCACCTAACGTTTTCAAACTCATTTCAAGATTTGCGGCCTCCACAATCAGACCAAATAACTCTTTCCGGTATGTGTTTTGTAACTTTCGTTTGCTGGCATCGGTCATTCCATCAGTATTTAGTTTATTAGCCAACAAGGCATAATCAGTCTGGTCAATGGTGCCGCTTGCATTCAGCTCTATTAAAAAAAGTGACGCCGCGTTGACGGCGTAAGGTTTCAGTTCAATACCTACCTGACAGGACGTTTCAATAATTTCGTTAAGACTGGTAACTACTAGTTCTTCGTTCGCGCTCATTGTTCACCCACCTTTTCAAACAATCCAGTTTTCGACAATTAAACCGTTCACGCGGTTGAATTCATTTACGTTGTTCGTGACAACGACTAAACCTGAACTTCGGGCATGTCCAGCTATATGCAAATCATTAACCCCTATCGTGATACCTTTTTTCTCCAGGTCCGCACGTATCGAGCCGTAGTGGCAGGCTGCCTTTTCATCGTAGTTCAAAACGTCGAGTCTTGAAATGAAGTCCTCCACAGCTCGCGTGTTCTTTTCAATGAAAGCGCTTTTTTCTGCACCGTGCATTAGTTCGGCTAATGTGATTGACGAAATAACCATCCGGCCCGCATTGGCATTGAATTTTTCCAACACCTCGACAGGCCGACGCTTGATCACATAAATTACAATATTCGTATCAAGCATGTATTTAATCATCGAACGGTTCTCTTTCGCTTTGTGCCTGGTCAGCTCGTTCATTCATGAAGTCGTTTGAAACTGACTCACCGCCAAGGAAAAAACTATCCCAAGTGTTTTCAATGGGGGCAATGATGCGTTCGTGCCCGACAGCCCGCACAATGACTGTTTTAACATCCGCAGGAAACCGCATATCCGCAGGGATACGGATGTTTTGTGTTCGGTTATTGGTGAATATAGTTCCTTGAGACATAGCGTAGACCTCGCTTAAAGGGGATACCTCAAACGATAATACTCCGCCGATGCTCTATTGCATAGCTCTATAGCATGCCTTCCGGCGTCCCTGGCTCTGGTATAGGTGATACACACTCATCATCGAGAAAACCCTTTTCGCGGGCGTCCTTTATCAGCCGTTGTAAGTGCCAGAACCCTTCATCTGTGAGCCCATGCTCATCAGCCTCCAACACATACGACAGCAATAGAAAAATCCCACGGCATTCCGCACGGGCAATCTGATATCCCGAAGAATTTAGTTGGGGGTCGCTTCTGTAACCGGCTGCTATAGAGCCATACGTGTACAGAAGGTTTTCAAGCTGCGTGAGATTCATGAAATTCATGACTATTTCCCATACTCGTTAGGAATCGTTGAGGCCAGCCCGAGCCCTATATTCAACCAGGCGAACTTAAATCTCAAAACGCATGCCTTCACCGAAGGCACATGGCGTGTTATGCGTTTCTAATATCTTAGCCAAGCCTGCGCGCACACGCGCCCGGTTGAGCACTGGGGCGGCTTGCCGCCCTGGGGCGATTTATCCGGGTCTTAGCGCCCGAAGGGTGCCCGTAGGGCAGGGCAGGGCAGCTTTATCGCCCTGGGCCGCTTATACAGGCTTTCACGAGGTCGTAAGGTTGTGGTTTTAAGGCTGCGGGTGCAGGGGTCGCAGACACCTGCCTGGGGTTTGGGGCTAGCAGCCCCATATGTCGCGCCGTGCCGTAGGCACGAAGTGCGCGAGCATTATTGCAGCCGGTAGGCTGCCTGATAAAAAGCTTCTCGGCTTGCCGAGGCATTTTATGAGGTTATCCCCTGCTAAGGGGGTAACCAAAAGATTCTCCTACAGAGATAAAGCAGAAGCACAGTGACTACTTAAAAATCTATAAGAACACCTAAAAATAGCCACAGAACACTTAATTTACCTCTTATGGACATGCCGCTCCTGGCGGACCTATTGGCCTCCGGCCGGGCAGCCAAAATAGCTTTTTGAACGGTTGGATAGGGTTGTCTGAGGGCGTCTAGGAGGCTGCTCGATGCCTCATGGCGAATCACAGGCACGGGTAAGCCCGGCGCGAGTGCCAGGCTTGGGGATTCAGAGTTGCTGGGGTTAGCTATTCGTTCTGCCGGACTCGTTCCCACTCGTTAAAGACTGGGAATTCTTTCATGGCCCTTAAGCCGATATCGCGAGGGGTCAGCTCCGGGTGTCGCTTGGCCAGCTCCGCCTGGAACGACAATATTTCTTGCTGGTAAACATCCCGTGCGGTCTTCTTGAAATGTTCTTGCTGCTTGCGGTGCCCCATGGTGAACGTCCGCACGCCGCTGTCACCTTGTTCACGACGCAGTTGTTTACGGGCCGTGTTGGCATCAGAGGCGACCGGGAAGCGCGCCCGATACTCTCTCCGTAGCTTCTTGACCTGGTTGGAGCAGTGGGTACGGAAACGCTCCAGCGCCTGATAGGAAATAGCACCAAGGGCTATCAGGAAGTTAGGGTTAACGCGCTTGATTGCTGGACGGCCACGTTTACTACCATCGGCCATCTGTTCGTACTGCAAATGAACATCAAAAGCGCCGGCGATACGCAGACGCCGGAAGCCTCGCCAGAACCGCGGAGACGGTTCGTCTTCTTCTTCATCTGATTTTTTCTTCTTAAGCAGACCGGCAATCCGTGCAAGTTCGACACAGCTCCGAGGAATAAAACCACCATCCCCTTTTGGCGTGCCCACACGTAACGAAGAAAACTCCGTACAGCTAAAAACGGCATGCGTAATCAGAATTTCAGCAACGCGGGCTTCTGAGCGGTTCTTGCGAGGAACGCCCGTCTTATTACGGCGACCGTTGAGGTTAGCCAGGCTCGGCAATGTTTCCAGTGGGGCGTCGTAGTACGCCTGGGCGGCGTCCATGAGCTTGCGTATGGGACTGGGCATGTCAGCAAACCATTTCGGCTCACTGAATAAGTGAAATTCGGGACTGTCTGGGTTGTGACCACAGCGATTCCCGGTACCCAGATTTTGCCCTGGGTACGGGTAGGGGGTTCGTCCCCACATTATCGCTGTAGTGTCACGCTGGCTGTCCTCGCCCTGGGCGGGATCTGCATACGTGGCTGAGGCTAAATCCATGCTCAACGCCTTTCCGGCGGTAGGCTGATTTGACATTCCCCGACTTGCAAAAGCCCGAGGTGCTAGCCATAATCAGCCCACCTAGTTTGTTGTTGGTTGAACAGGTTTTCCCCCTTCGAAAAGAGAAACCTGTTCCGATTTTCCAAAAAGCCCCGGCGCCAACCGGGGCTTTTTGGTTTCCGCGATATGCACTACATCCTTACTGCGATTTCCTATCCTTCAATTCCAACCTGATCTGGGGATTCTCTACCCCGGCGTCTAGATCGTCTAGGTACTGCGCAATGGCCTCTCTCAAGCGGACTGACGCAGTCGTTCCCTCTAGCTGCATAGCGGCATTGAAGCGGCGCTTATGCTGCTGATCAATCATAAACCCCAAAAGCACATGCTTATCTTCGACTGCCATACAGGCCTCGATAACTCGTTCAACATACCATCAATATAGCTACTAAGTAGCTTAATCACAACATTTTTGAGGGGAGAGACACCTCCTAAGTGGCGGTGAGGTGCGGCCCCTGAATCCATTAGCGCACACTCAAAAACGAATAAAAATAGCGGAATTCCGCTATATTCGTGTATATCGCGCGATATTTGCCGTGTTTGCTGGGCCAAATCGCGTAATTATTTTTGCTTTTTTTGTCTTATGACCAAATTTGCACCGTTTCCAGCTCCACTTCCTGAGAGCAACATGCTCAACCACCACTTGCTAACATCTTCAACTGACCGTGATGACGTGACGCCAAGCCAATGACCAAGCCAGTACCTGCCGAACGTCTGATCTTCGCTCGCAACTTTCGGCAAGCACGAAAAAATGCTGGTCTGACCCAGATGGCCATCAAGAAGCTCACGGGATTTGACCAGTCGTGGTTGAGCCAGGTTGAAAACAGTCTGAGTTCTATCAGTCTGGACAATATGGCTGTCTTGGCTAAGGCGGTTGGGGTCCCGCTGTGGAAACTCCTGCTCCCTTAGCCTGGACGACCCTTGCGGGCCTACGTTGGGTTCCGGTTCCATTGCACACCAAACCTCAATAGTGCCCCCCTGGAACAACAAACGCGCCAAGGCCCAGCGCCTTAACGTACGATATTTTCCGAATTCTGTTCCTATGCCAGCTTCGCCTTACCGCGTATCAGTTCAATCAGAAATATTGTGTTAATCCAATATTTTTTTCTTTGAAAAAATTGCATACTCCCCATAGCCATTCTTGAACTGTGGGAGGCGGTATGACGAACGTAGTGAAATTTCCAGAGCGAGAAGACGCCCCAAAAAACAACGTGATTTTGTTTCCAGCCTCAAAAAAACAAGGCTCGATGAGTAGCCCGTCTACCGGAAGGAAACCCACTCAAAAAGCCACCTCGGCTAAGGCGCGCTGCAAGCTCGTTGCGAAGACCATCTTCAATGTCATGCGCCTTACCCTTGCAGTGGTGCTACAAGTGCTGATGGTGGGAGTTCTAAACATCCTTTACGGTTACAGAAAACTCATCACGTTCGTAGCTGTATTAGGGATGGCCGCTACCTACTACTCCCAAGGCGTCACATACGTGGCAGATGGCAAAGGAAACCCGGCGACGATTTACACCTTACTGGTGTGTATCGCGGTGATTGTCCTGGTGCAATCAGCGCGTACGCTAGCAAATCTAATTATTCTCAGAAAAATCGCCTTTTTGTTGGTAGGGCGCTGACATAGGCGATAGCACAAGTAAAACCGAAATCAGAGGCTCAAGGAATGGCTATATACGACGAGAATTTCACCCCCGCGCTGCTGAATGTCTTTCCAGAGCTAACAAAGCCGGAGGTTCGCGTTCTCTACCTCTACGCAACCGCATACGACATGCGGACGATTGCGCAGGAGCTTGGGATTTCTATCAATACGATCAGCATTCACCTGACTCACGTAAAAGAAAAGTACGGATTGGAAAAAAATATTGAGTTACGGAACGTTTATGCGGCCAGGACTAACTCACTGTATTTAATGACATTATTTAAATTGGTCGGAAACAAATAACGAAAAAATGGTGCTTTTTTTTAATTAGATAGCGGAATTCCGCTATTTCTTCACATTAATTTCTATGCGCTACTAATACGAGAAACACGAACACACGTCGAATTGAGGAAATATCATGATCTGCAATTTCAAGGCACCAGACGGCGAAGATTGGCGAGCAATTCGACTGGATATGCTGCTCGACGCAGAGCTGAATTACCGAATCTCAACAGAAGCTGGGGAACGAAAAATCTCGAAACGAAAAGTAATAGAAGAAATTCTATTCAAGAATTTTGACATTGAGTTCGCCCCGTCTGATGACGGGTCAGCTCAACACTGACAAATCAGAAACAACAGCTATTCAAAGGCATTCAGGATGATTGAGCTAATTCCACTGCTGCTGTCGTGCGCTGCCACGGTCCACCCGGATACCATCCGCGACGTTGCCTGGGTTGAAAGCAGGATGAACCCCTACGCCATTGGTGTGGTTGATGGCAATGGGATAATGCCTAAAACGAAGGTGGAAGCGCTCGCCAGGGTCAAGGAGCTAGAAGCGGCGAATAAAGGTTATTCAGTCGGTCTGATGCAAATCTACAAAGGAAACTTTGAGAAGTACGGCGTGACAGCTGAAAAGTTATTTGATCCATGTACCAATTTGGTTGTATTTGAAAAAGTGATAACCGACTGTTACCTCAGAGGCAAAACGCTGCCCCGCGCTTTGAGTTGTTATTACTCGGGAAACTTCGAAACGGGTAAAAAAAAGGAGTTGGCATTTTCTGACACTAGTTATGTGCAACGAATTGGATACGCTGACGAACCAAAATATCTTATACCGAGCACAAAAGCAGATCAGAAAGCACTATCAGCAGATATAGAAATCATAGGGAGCACGTCGAAAAACAAAGGAGAAATTAGAACCATCTACCCAAATAGCGTAATTAAAAACACCACGATATTTTCCCAAGATAGACCCACAAAGATACTGAGAGGCAACTAATGAAACGTCATATTAAAAATCTGACTACCGCTGGAGTGATCGTTGCACCTGTAACGGCCATGGCGGATGGCTTCACAAAGGCCGGTACGTTGCTCGACAAGGTTTCAACAGGTCTCCTGGCTCTGTCGATTGTAACCGTCACTATTGCAGTGCTGTGGGTGGGCTACAAGGTGCTGTTTGCTGGCAACACCCTGCGCGAGTGTGCGCCAATCATCATGGGAGCAATCTTGATTGCTTCGGCTTCGGAAAT
The DNA here is from genome assembly GCF_001647715.1 of Pseudomonas antarctica. Taxonomy (NCBI): domain Bacteria; kingdom Pseudomonadati; phylum Pseudomonadota; class Gammaproteobacteria; order Pseudomonadales; family Pseudomonadaceae; genus Pseudomonas; species Pseudomonas antarctica. Next base: position 3,729 of record NZ_CP015602.1, on the reverse strand, counting down.
TGCCCGGCTTTTGGTCGGTTAAAAAGGGCAGGGTGACGGAATGAGCAAGCTCTACAAAGCACTTAGGCGACCTGCGCTGTATTTTGGCGTTCCGGTCACCCTGTTTTTTGTTGTCGTAGCTTTCTTGTTTTTGATGGGTTTATACACAACCAAGTTTTTTTGGCTGTTAGTCCCTATTGCTGTTTACGCAATGGGAATACCCACAAAAAAAGATGAATACTACTATAACCTGTTGTATCTGAAACTGCGGGCGCGACTTGACAAGGTGGCCGAACGATTTTTCAAAACACCTTCTATTCTTGCGAATCAATATGATGCGGTTGACGTAAAGGAATTTAATAATCAAATGAAACTTAACAATAGAACACCGTTTGAGAAAATCATTCCTTACTCATCGCATGTGACTGAACATATTGTCAAAGCAAAAGACGGCGACCTGATAGCCACCTGGCAGCTATTGGGAGACACCTTTGAGTTTGATTCGGCAGAAATGCTGATTATGAGTTCAGAGGTCATTAACACGCTGATTAAGTCGTTTGCAGGCTACCCGGTGACGTTCTATGTCCACAACGCCCGTGAAAGCTTCTATGACAGCTTTAGCAGCGATTCCGGCAATGACTTCGCTGATACGGTCAGTCGTTTGTACTATGAAGGCATTGAAAACGATACGTTCAAGGCAAATTCGCTGTATTTCTCGGTGGCCTACAAGCCTTACGACAAGCTGGAAAGGTCCGATAACAAACGTTTGAGCCTGGAACAGAAAAAACAGGTTTTAAACGCCGCCATTGCTGAAATGGAGGACATAAGAGGACGGCTTAATTCTTCGCTAAATCGTTACTCATCGCAGCCGTTGGGCTGCTTTGAAGAAGGCGAAGTAGTTTACTCAAATCTAATGTCATTCTACAACTTCCTCATCAGCGGCGTGCGGCAGAAAATCAGAATTTCAAAGACTCCATTGTACGAAGTCATTGGCGGCGGTGATGTGTTCTTTGGACCTGATACTGGTCAGATTTCAATTCGTGGTAAAGACAGATTTTTTAAATCTATCGAGATTAAAGATTTTTCCAGCAAGGAAGTGACAACAGGTATTTTAGATGTGTTGTTATACGCTGATGTTGAGTATGTAATGACGCAGTCATTTACCTCTATGTCCAGGGCTGAGGCGTTAGAACATATCAAATCCATGGAGAAGAAACTTAAAAGTGTCGATGATGATGCTGTATCACAACGCGAAGACCTGAAAACAGCCAAAGACGAATTAATGTCGGGTGATATTTCGTTTGGCAAATACCATTTCACGCTGTTTGTGTACGCGGACACGGTCGCCAAGTTGGTCAATGACACTAACGCGCTATCTTCGGGCTTTACCGACATTGGTTTGATCGCGACTATCTCAACCCTTTCTTTGGCCCCTGCGTTCTGTGCACAGCTTCCAGGCGTGTATCACCTGCGCCCACGTCTTGCACCTATCAGCAGTGCAAATTTTTCTGAATTGGCATCGTTTCATAACTTCTACACGGGTAAGCGCACAAAGACGCCTTGGGGCGAAGCTATCGCGATTTTGAAGACTCCCAGTAAGCAGGCGTATTACATAAACCTGCACAACGTCGATTTTTTCAGAGACGACTTTGACGAAAAGAACCTGGCTAACGCTGTAGTCTTTGGTACAGCAGGAACAGGTAAAACAATGTTGTTAAGCTTTTTCGCCAACATGCTACAGAAGTATGGAAAAGTCAGCAGCTTTTCACATAATGCAAAAACAAAAAAACTGACTACAGTGTTTCTGGACAAAGACCGTGGGGCGGAGATTAATATTCGTGCCCTGGGGGGTGAGTATTACGCTGTTAAAACCGGTGAACCTACAGGCTGGAACCCGTTTTATCTGCCTAAGAATAAACGCAACTTAGCAATGATTAAATCCCTAATTAAGCTGTTGGTGACGCGCAACGCAGAAACGATCACCAGTCGAGACGAGAAGCTGATTAGCGACAGCGTGAACGCCGTCATGGACATGGAGCCTATAGAGAACCGCCAGTACGGCATTACCCGCATGCTGGAGCATATGAGCGAGGCTGCAACGGAACAGGGCAGGAACAACGGTTTGGTGGTTCGGCTTGGCCACTGGGCGCAAGGAGGGCAATTCGGCTGGGTGTTTGATAATGCTGAGGACACGTTTAACCCGGATACCAGCTCAACATTCGGTGTAGACGGAACTGAGTTTCTGGACGACAAAGACACCTGTACGCCCATTTCATTCTATCTGTTGTACCGGATTACGCAGTTGCTCGATGGTCGCCGGATGGTGATTTTCCTCGACGAGTTCTGGAAGTGGTTGGGCGACGTAGCCTTTAAAGACTTCGTTTACAACAAGCTCAAAACCATTCGTAAGCTCAATGGCCTGGTGATCCCGGCAACACAATCACCGGACGAGGTGATTAAGAGCGACATTGCGCGTGCCGTGATCGAAGTGTGCAGTACCGCTTTTTACCTCGCCAACCCGCAGGCTGATTATGATGACTATGTAGGAGGCTTGAAGGTCACGCCGGAAGCATTTCATATAATTAAGAAGTTGGACCCTACCTCACGACAGTTTGTAGTGAGAAAAAGCAGCCTGAAAAAAGGCGATAGCAAAGACTTTTACGCGCTGGTGACGTTAGACCTGTCAGGCCTTGGTGTTTACACCAAAGTGTTGAGTTCGAGCGCGCCGAACCTAGAAATATTCGACAGCCTCTTTAAAGACGGTATGAAGCCTGATGATTGGCTTAATGCTTACCTTGAACTTGCAATCTGAGTGACTAATATGAAAACAATTCTGATGATGTTCGCAATACTCTTCACGGGTTCTGCCTTTGCAGTGGTAGGCATCCCCGTAGCCGACAACCCAGCAGCGGCTGTAAGGGTTGTCGAGTGGGCACAGTTGTTGAAGCAGTGGGGCGAGACTGTAAAGCAGTACAAAAGCGAACTAACCGCTTACAAGGATCAATTGGCGACTGCGACGGGTGTTCGTGAAATTGGCGAATTTCTGGATGAAGCAAAAAAAATAAAGAACGAAGCCGTTTCCGTTGTGAACGACGTAAAGGACGCGAAGGATGCTTTAACGTCAATCGGTGGATTAGCTCAGGGTGAATATGCTGCGCTTTCAAACAAATACGGCTTAATGGACTCCTGCAAGGGTCTAAGCCTGCAAATGTTGGACTCCTGCCAAGGGTCGATTACCAGCAAGTTGAACTTGATTGAGCGTGCAGAGAGTGTCAGTGACTCATTTTCAAGAAAGCTAACGTCTATACAGAAGCTTGCCGACAGGGCGCAAAATTCTAAAGACTCTAAAGAATCACAGGACCTGGCCAACGCCGTGAACCTCAAAGCTGTTGAAATGAGCGCACTTCAATTGCAGTGGAGTATGGCGACAGAGCAGGCCAAGGCTGCTAATGTTGTGTGGGAAGAAAAAAGAAAGGCTGCGTTTGAGAAAGAACAATTAAGCGCGCCAGTTCCTACATTTAACTAAAAGGGATCGATAATGAAAAAGGTAATGGCAGTTTTTGGTTTGGTTGGATTTGCGCTCGTATCCGGGTGTTCCGAAGAAGTTAAAACGCCTGAGTGGTACGTTGACCACCCTAAAGAGTTGGCACCGGTTTATAAGGAATGCAAAGCTTCGGGAAATGACACACCGAACTGCCGTAACGCTATCGCAGCACAGTTCCAAATTCAGCAGAAAAATGCGCGAGTTCC
>NZ_CP015601.1 GCF_001647715.1 Pseudomonas antarctica | reverse complement strand
GACGCAAGTAAATCTGTCGCTCCAGCATCCTGAAAACGAATCTTTTGGTCTCTATCTGGCGATAGCCTCCTGAGTGAATGAATTAGGAGGCTTCGACTCAATGAAAATCCGTAGTCTCTGCGCCCTCGGTAAAATGAGGCCGTACTTTATTGACCGGCACATGGTCACCCTCTCGCACAAGATGTTTAGTGGACGTGTCGGTAGTGACCCGCTTTTGCACAATGCCGAAGCAATTTACGACTTCATTCAGCGAAATATTTGGCTCCACCAAAACTGCCTAGTTGGCCTGTACAACAGCGACAACCAACTGGTTCAGCCAGGAGAAGTTTTTATGAATGGCAGTCGATCATCACTTATCCGCTGTTTACTGCGCTGGGAGGCACTACGCATTCTCCCGAAGTGGATCGATGGCTTTAACAACCTTCCTGAATACGAGCGCTCTATTCGCGCCGTACAGATTGATCGTCTGGATCAGGCACGGCAAAAGCTCCATTCGGTTGGGGCCTGGTATCAGAGTGATCAGAAGCTCTACGAGTTCGCACGAGCGGTCAAACGCACCGGCTACTGGGCGATGGAGAACCTTCCCCCACTTGAGGGCCTGGAGTGGCCAACGGGCAAAATATTCGGACTTACTAATCCGAATTTATCTTCTGACGCCGTTGAGACCGGTTACCTCGAGGGGATATTTTCCATGATAGAGGGAAAAGAAAGCTTTCACGGGACCAGCGGAAGCATTGCAGTGAACGAATTGTTTGGGGTTGCGCTCATGACTCCATATCGTGGACACGAATTTTTTATGGACCTCCATATTCAGATTTTAGCGAATCGTGCTGACGCGACTTACGCTCGCCGGCCGCGCGCTATGGCCTGACCCTTATCAGGAGAAAAAATCATGCTCAACCGTCGATATCCGATTCTGATCTCTGGGAAACGTTATTCACCGGAATTCCAGACAGATCTGCAGTACGCAAAAAGCTGGAAATCCGTCTTGGAGAAGGCCTACGGCAACCATGCGACTTGCCAGTGCCCAAGCAACGGCGCCCGAAAACTCTCGATCAAGCGCCGTGAGGGTAGCGACTGTTTTCATTTGGCGCGTTTCGCCGGAACTGGTCATGAACACTCAAACGATTGTCGCTTCTATGCGCCGGCACCGGAGCGCTCCGGTATGCAAGGGTATGCCGCTGGCGTAGTGGAAGAGGGCGACGATGGCAGTATTCGAGTGCGCCTGGCTCGGGGCATACGTGTTCAAGCTCCCCAATCCGAGGAACGAGAAAGCACGATACTGAATAGAGCACCAGGGAAGAGCAAACCAGCCATGACATTGCTCGGACTTCTTCATCTGCTTTGGTCTGAGTCCCGACTATCTACCTGGTATCCAACTATGGAGGGCAAGCGCAACAGTGGGATTGTGAACTACGCGCTTCTGCAGGTTGCAGAGCGTGTCGCAGCAAGCCGAATGAAGTTGAGCGAAGTGCTGCTGTTGGCGGCACAAAAGGACAGCAAAGGGGCAGCTCGCAACCAGGAGATCGCCAATTCGGCGATGACTCGTGATCTCCGGCTCGTCGCAATATCGCCACTTGCTCGATATCATCCCGAACGCCATTCTGGAAACATCAGCAGATTGCCGCTGGCTGGGCCTTTCGGTATGCCCATGCTCAATTTACCGCCGGCAGTCTGGTCAACTGCCGCCCGCCGATTCGAGCGAGAGATTTCCGCATGGAAACGTGGAAGCCGAGTTATCGCGGTTGCTCAGGTCACACCGCCGAAAGGTGAGTCATTTTCGCGAGCTGATGTCGTTGAGGTGGCGCTGATGCAGGTGAGTGAACGCTGGATTCCCGTCGACTCGGATTTCGAGGGAGTGATAGAAGAAAAGCTCCATGCATCCGGCCGTAGTTTTGATAAGCCATTGCGCTACGACGCTGATGAAAGTGAGGTTTTCCCTGACTTCTGGCTCTTGGATACGGGTAAAGACTTTCCCTTGGAGGTGTTCGGCATGAGTACGCCTGTCTACCTGAAACGGAAGGCCGTCAAAACGGCTTGGTACAACCGTGAGTACGGCGGGGAAGGGTGGTGGTCGTGGAATGCCGCGGCTGATCCGAAAGGTAAAAATATCCCTCCTTTCCCTGCCAAGTTCTGAGCCCCTTGTAGGGGAGCCTACAGAATTCGGAAAAAATCGTACGTTAAGGTTTTCCGAGCTGTCGTAGCGACCTGAATTTACCGTCTTCAAGCTTGCGGCTCTGCCGCCAAACGTAATCGCCGGTCAGGTTGATATGCTCCCAGCCCAGCGGCGACAGGTACTGATAAAGGTCGGTATTCACCGGCTTTCCGGCGTCAGCGAGCCCTTGGGTTGCCCGCTCCAGGTAGACCGTGTTCCATAGCACGATGGCGGCGGTCACCAGGTTCAATCCGCTGGCCCGATAGCGCTGTTGCTCGAAGCTCCGATCCCTGATTTCACCGAGGCGATTGAAGAACACCGCCCTGGCCAAGGCGTTGCGTGCCTCACCTTTGTTCAGGCCCGCATGTACACGGCGGCGCAACTCGACACTTTGAAGCCAGTCTAGGATAAACAGCGTGCGCTCGATCCGACCCAGCTCCCGCAGGGCAACGGCCAGGCCGTTCTGGCGCGGATAGCTCCCCAACTTGCGCAGCATCAACGAGGCGGTAACCGTGCCCTGTTTGATCGACGCAGCCAGGCGCAGAATCTCGTCCCAATGAGCGCGGACGTGCTTGATGTTCAGTGTGCCACCGATCATTGGGCGCAGTGTCGGGTAGTTCTGGACGCTCTGTGGTACATACAGTTTGGTTTCGCCCAGGTCGCGGATGCGCGGGGCAAAGCGAAAACCCAGCAGGTGCATCAGGGCGAAGACGTGATCGGTGAAGCCTGCCGTATCGGTGTAGTGCTCCTCGATCCGCAGATCTGACTCGTGATACAGCAGCCCATCGAGCACGTAGGTCGAATCCCGAACACCGACATTCACCACGCGGGTGCTGAACGGTGCGTACTGATCGGAGATGTGGGTATAGAACAGCCGCCCCTGTTCGTTGCCGTACTTCGGGTTGACGTGCCCAGTGCTTTTGCCTCGACCGCCTGCGCGAAAGCGCTGGCCATCAGACGATGAAGTGGTTCCATCTCCCCAGTTGCCCGCAAAGGGATGGCTGAATTGGCTGTTGACCAGTTCGGCCAATGCCGCCGCGTAGGTTTCGTCGCGGATGTGCCAGGCTTGTAGCCGCGACAATTTTGCGTAGGTCATGCCCGGACTCGAATCAGCCATTTTGGTCAGTCCGATGTTGATGGCATCGCCGAGGATTGCGGACAGTAGCAGGGTTTTATCCTTGGCCAGGGCCCCATCCTTGAGGTGAGAAAAGTGACGGGTGAACCCTGTCCACTCATCCACGTCCATCAGTAGTTAGGTGATTTTGATACGGGGCAGTAACTGACAGGTCTTGTCGATCAGCGCTTGAGCGATGTTTGGTACCGCCGCATCCAACGGCGTGATTTTCAGTCCGGACTAGGTGAGGATCGCGTCGGGCAGTTCGTTGTCCTTCGCCAATTTGGCGACGGTGGCCAGCTGCTCATTGAGCAGTTGCAAGCTCTCTTCCAGGTATTGATTGCTGTTGGGGTTGATCGCCAATGGCAGCGCCTGTTCCTTCTTGAGTGCGGCGAACTTCGCGGGCGTCAGTAGGTAATCTTCAAAGTCACGGAACTGCCGAGAACCCGCGACCCAGATATCACCGGAGCGCAGCACGTTTTTCAGTTCGGACAACGCGCAGATTTCGTAAAACCGCCGGTCAATGCCTTCCGGAGTGATTACCAGCGGTTTCCATCGCGCCTTAATGAAAGCGGTCGGTGCATCCGACGGCACCTTGCGCAAGTTATCTGCGTTCATCTCACGCATCTGATGGATAGCATCCAGCACACGTTGTGCTGCCGGTGCGGCTCGTAGTTGAAGCACCTCCAGAAAGGCAGGGGTGTAACGGCGCAGCGTGTTGAAGTTCTCGCTAACCAGGTGCAGGTGGAAGAACGTTTCCGGGCGGGCCAGCAGCTCGGCATCAGTGACGCTCTGAGCGAATTCGTCCCAAGGGATGACCGCCTCGATGGCGGCGAACGGATCGTCGCCCGAGGCCTTGGCGTCCAGCAGGGCTTGGCCTATCTTTGAGTACAGGCTCACCTTGTCGTTGATTGCCTTGCCCTGTTTCTGGAATTGCTGCTGATGCTTATTCTTGGCGCTGCAGAACAGCTTGATCAGAATGCGGTCGTGCAGATCCACAAGTTCATCGGTTACCGTTGCGGTGCTTTCCAGCACGACGGCCACCAACGTGGCGTAGCGTCGTTCGTTCTCGAATTTGCCCAGATCCTGAGGCGTCATCTGCCCAACTTCACGGGCCAGCTTCAGCAGCCGATTCTGGTGGATACTCCGATCAAGACCTTCGGGCAGCCCAACCAGTTGGAAGATCTTCAGCCGCTCGATGTGCTCCATCATATGCCGCGTATTCGGTTTAAACGGTGACTGACGCAACCAGGTCAACCAGGTACTGTTGCTGCCTGCCTTGAGGGTCAACAGTTCGTCGAGCTTGTTCCGATGCTGCTGACTCAGCGGCTCGATCAAGGCAGGTAGACCCTTCGTTTTGCTCGGGCCACGGCTTCGGAGCAGGCCCGTTCAATCACTGTCAACGTGGGCAGAATCGGCCGTTGCTGACGCAAACTCTCCAGTGCCTGTCCGGCCAGTAACAAGCCTTTGTCGGTTTGCTGGGCCAGGTCGGTCAGTTCGCGTACCAGGGCGCGAAAGTCCGACAACCCGAATGGCAACAAGCCAAGGTAAGTTCGCAGTTCCCGAGCATGCTCACGGCGGGTGACATCGCGTTCACCGTACTTCGCCCAGCTTTCGGGCGCAGCCTGAATCTGTCGTGCCACCCAGTCAATGACCGGATCTGGCAGCACGCTGTCGCTGGCCAGCGCGTAATCGGGCTAGCGCAGCAGGCAGAGTTGCACAGCAAATCCAAGACGATTGGCATCACCCCGTCGCTGACGGATCAGCGACAGGTCGGACTCGTTGAAGGTGTAGTAGCGAATCAGATCGTCTTGGCTTTCCGGCAGCGCAAATAGAGTGTCGCGCTCAGAGGCCGATAGTATCGAGCGACAGGGCATGTATCAGTCATCCGTGCGAAGGTACTGGTAAAGGGTTTCCCTACTTATACCGAATTCACGGGCTAACTGGGCCTTTGGTTCGCCGGCAGCGGCCCGTTGCCGGACTGTAAGGGCCTGTTCATCGGACAGGGCCTTTTTACGGCCACAGTAAGCACCGCGTTGTTTGGCCTGGGCGATGCCCTCGCGCTGTCGTTCACGAATGAGCGCTCGCTCGAACTCAGCGAAGGCCCCCATGACCGACAGCATCAGGTTGGCCATCGGCGAATCATCACCGGTGAATACCAAGCCTTCCTTCAAAAACTAGATATGCACGCCGCGCTTGGTCAGCTTTTGCACTAGACGGCGCAGGTCATCCAGGTTATGAGCCAAGCGATCCATGCTGTGAACCACAACAGTTAATCTAATACAAACCGATAGAGAAACGACTTTTAATTAAGCATCATATTTTGGCGGTATATTAGCATAACGGTCATCTATAGCCTTCCAAAAACTTCTTAAATCATCTTCGAAATCGATTGACTCCTTGGTTTCATGCCATCCGCTAGATTTTAGCTTCTCAATATGCGAAGCATTAGTTTCATCGTAAACATTACCTATCTGATAAGCGTATCCGCTCTTTTTTAAATTTTCATTCCTTGCCTCAAACAAGCCCTTACTGACACCGCTGCCATGATATTTTTTATCTATGATGATATTTACAACTGCAGATTTTTTGTAGTCAAGAGCTGGTGAAAAATCTGTGCATCCTATGATTTTTTCATTATGCATTAACACTAGCCATGTTTCACTGTCTTCTCCAGGTACTGCCTGATTACGTGGTAAATTGTCCCACCTCTTATTGTATGAATCCAAGTCAAGTTCCCGTATGAAATTTTTAAATTTTCGTGCCATGCTAGGATCATTCATGTTTAACTTGAACAAGTCTGCTTCCCCAACTAGACTGCGTGCTCCTAAAGCTTTATCAAAAGATACGGCAGCATTCGTCCCTGCTCTATTTAGGGTGCCAACCTTATGATTCAGTTCAAGGCCACTTTCACTTAAACTTTTTACAGTCTGTTGTAGAGTGTGAATCTGTTGTGGGTTAAGTTGAAGGCGCCCTTGTGCATGGTAAGCAAGCTGTTGGTTTGAAGAATTGAACCTTCCATTGAGTTCAGCAAGTTTTTTCTTGGCGTCACTTAACTCGTGACGAATTTTGTTCATGTTTTCCAAAGAGGCTTCAGCCTTTTTATGATAATGGATACAGGCATTAATTTTGCCATGCATCTGAAGCAAATCTACATGACTAGGATTTTGAAACGCGACTGTATTTATACTGTTTTTTAGAGAATCAATCTGTGTTTTTGAAAATTCCAATTTCGAACTGGGACTTGTACTTGGCTTAGCTTGCTGAGGGGGGGGCGGTTGTGGGGTAGGATGCACTCTATGGTCTTGGTAAAACCGATAAGGTCCAGCAGCATTGTTAACCGGGTTCATTCTACTTCCTTACACATAAAGTTCAGATATTGGAAATGTTAGGGAGGCACTGATTAATTCGGTTTTCTGCCCTCCTTTCACTCTAATGAAATTTTCAAACCGGGCTTTTCAACTTTTCGGTCTTGTTTCGTGTTTCGGGGCCGACTTCGGGCGCTATTTTGCTGATTAGCGGGTGAGTCCCGCCTTTCAGACGGATTTATTCCGCCGCGCGTTGCATATACCTCTTGGCCAGCATCAGGTTGGCTAACCCAAACAGACTGAATAACTGCGCCGTGTTCTTTTCCAATCCGAGGTAACGGACTTTGCGATGATTGAAGCGCACTTTGATCACTTGGAACGGATTCTCTACCTTGGCACGCAATTGAGGCTTGGCGTATTCGATTTTGCGCTTGACCCGGTACAGCACGCTGTCTTTGCCATGATGCTGATAGCTACTTGGCCGTGCTGCAATCGACCAGATAACGTCCCGTTCAGCATGCTCCGGGTGTTTGGCCGCACCGGTGTATCCAGCATCGCCCGAGACATAGGTTTCTGCACCGTGGAGCAGCTTGTCGACCTGCGTCACATCGGCCACGTTGGCTGCCGTTCCGACCAGGCTGTGCATCAGCCCCGACGTGGCGTCGACACCGATGTGTGCCTTCATCCCAAAATGCCACTGATTGCCTTTTTTGGCCTGATGCATCTCAGGATCGCGCTTGCCTTCTCGGTTCTTGACCGAGTGTGGCGCGGCGATCAGTGTGGCATCGACGATGGTGCCTTCCTTGAGCAGCAGGCCACGACTGGCCAGATGCTGGTTGATCGTTTCAAACAGTACCCGCGTCAGTTGATGAGTCTTCAGCAAGCGTCGAAAACGCAACAAGGTGGTGGCGTCCGGTGCCGACTCGCGGCCCAGATCGATACCCAGATCGATGCCCATGAAGCCCCGAATGGCCTGGCTGTCGTAGACGGCATCTTCGGTGCCTTCTTCGGAGAAGCCGAAACACTGCTGCACGACATACATGCGCAGCATGCGCGACAACCCAATCGAGGGGCGTCTGCGCTTGCCGGTGGTGTCGCCGTAGAACGGCGCCACCTGCGCCTCCAGCTGTGCCCAGGGCACCAACTGCTCTATATCAGCCAGGAAGTGGTCGCGGCGAGTCTGCTTTTTCTTGCCGGTGTATTCGAGTTCGGAGAAGGTCTTCTGCATGGCGCGTAACGAGGCTCACGAAGCGGTGGTGGATTGGAGGTGCTCATTTTCCATATGCGAGATCGATTGGCTATTTATGCAGCGTCTCCTTAACTGCATAAGCCCTAAATTAATTTTGATTAAAATTCTTCAATAAAGATTTTTATCTATTCATTTATTTGGCTTGATATCTATTAGTGGCGTATAAGAAAAATAAGTTCCATTTTATGGCATGTATTTAAATTGAACCATCCAGAATTTGATAGACATTTTCCAGGCTGGGGTTTGGGGAGCAACGTAATAGAAAGTACACTTAAGCTCGGAGTCTTTAAAAAATAACGGTTTACGGGAAGACCTTGCGGGGCAGTGGTCACTCCCCTCGCCTCTCCGATAGAGGATCGTTCAAAGGACGGTTTTGACCGCACTGACCGATTGACTGAAACGCTTTCTGTGCTTGGGAGTCGCTGGTCTCATTTGAATGGTGCGATATGTTTATAATTGGCGCTGGCGGCAGTACGTCATGGGGATACGCTTGTTGTACCTAAACTCGACCGTCTTGCACGTTCAGGTCCCGATGCACGTGCAATTGGTGATGCGCTTGCTGCTCATTGTGTGAGGCTGCAGATCGGGACCAGTGTTCATGACCCCTCTGATCGGATGGGCAAGTTCTTCAATATTCTCGCTACGTTCGCCGAGTTCGAGTCGGACCTCATTAGGCTACGCACACGAGAGGGAATGGCTATCGCACGGGCCAAAGGTAAGCTGCGAGGCAAGAAACCCAAGCTTTCGGATCGTCAGCAGAAAGAGCTGCGCAGGATGCACAACTCTGGGGAGTACTCGATCAGTGATCTGGCCGAAGTATTTTCGATATCAAGACCAACCGTCTATCGGACACTTGCGAGCCAGGCCAACGATGTAGCTGGGAGATGAGTTCTAGACATTGGCAGGCCACGAGCCACCAGGACCATCACTAGCCTTAAGCGCACTTTCTGTTCCGTTGCTCCCCAAACTCCAGGCTCGCTGCGTAACCCTTTTCAAACTCTACCGGTGACATCTGGTGTTGAGGTTTAGGTGCAGTTGAACAGGAAATGCACATAAGCCGGATTGACTTAGCGTACGATTTTTTCCGAATTCTGTAGACTCCCCTTGTAGCGAACATGTGTTTTTGGGTTCTCGAAATCTCGCGCGATGGTGAAAACCTCAACCGACCATGAGCAAAACCTGGCGGACACGGCAAAGAAATTAAACCCGTACAAAAAAAGACTTTAGAAGGATTCCTGACATGAGTAGTAAAAAACGTGGCCATACGCTGATCCTCGGTGGTAAAGCAGAACCTTCCGGCTTTAGTCCTTTGAAGGTAGCTCGCACTTCGCCAGAGTTTATGGTGCAACTGCTTGAGCTCACCGCGGGCAAATCGCTTGATGATGAACAGAAACAGACGGTGATTACTGTCCTAGCTGGTCTCCCTGAAGACGCGACTGTAATGGATTTGGAGAACGCTCTCGCGCAGTACCAAGGGCTGGCACCGATCTTCAAAGCGCTCCAGCAAATGCAGATTGAAGGAGTCCATGCGGGGTTCTTCGCTAAGTCCGTTGGCTAGGAACAGCCAGCGCAATGCGCATAGTTGAGGAATATGCCGTGTCCTGGGCAGATCGAGCAGCACCAATCGTGGGCGACGTCATTCGGCTTGTAGGTCGAAGCGATGTGCAGTTACTTCGGAAAGCATTGGCTGAGGCATACCCATTCGGAGAACGGGCCAATATGCCATACAAGGCATGGCTCTCAGAGATTCGCCGACAATTGGCCCATCCGCTTACAGCCCCTAAGGCAAATCCGGCGAATCAACAATCTGACATGTTCAGCTAGTCAATCAATCTCTTTCAAACCCAAGCCTGGCTTGGGTTTTTTTTCACACGTATAGCTTCGGACGTAAGCGGATGGCGAACACACCTACCGAACTCCAGCAGTAAGGGCGATGGTGTCCGCGTATTTTTAAGCGGACGCGATCACCCTTATCGCCAGGATTTCCATGCGCCAACGAAGCTCTTACTCCAAACCGTTCAAAGCCCAGGTCGTCCAGGAGTGCCTCTAACCCGGAGCGACGATTTCCAGCGTGGCCATCCATCGCGGCATCAACGCCAACGTTGTCCGCAAGTGGCTACCGCTTTACCGGGATCAATCACCCGTGACCCTGCCGCCCTTCGTTCCCGTAAAAGCCGTCCCCAAGCGCGCAGTAGAAGAGATGGTGATCATATCGCTGCCTCTGGGTGATAAATCCGTCACTGTAAAATGGCCAGCCTCGGATCCGGACGGCTGTGCGTGTTTTATTCGTGGCCTGGCCCAATGATTCGCATCGACTCTATCTGGCTCGCCACCCAGCCCATGGACATGCGCGCCGGCACCGACACGGCACTGGCCCGAGTGGTTGCCGTGTTCGGTGCGGCGAAGCCGCACTGTGCATACCTCTTTGCCAACCGCCGGGCCAACCGCATGAAGGTGCTGGTGCATGAGAGTTTTTTCCAGCTGCTGAAACGGGAACGAATCAAGAGAAAAATCTACACCACGCGGCAAGATGCTCGTGGTGATGTGTTCGATTACATCGAGATGTTTTACAACCCAAAACGACGTCACAGTTTCAACAATCAGCTGACACCGGTAGAGTTTGAAAAGCGCTACGCCGCGAGCTTGGAGAGTGTCTAGAAAACCCGGGGCGATTCAATTCAGTGCTTCTGGTTAGCCTCTGCCAGAAAGGTGAATACACCGATGATCTTTTTTCCATCTCCCAACCTGCGGCTACCGAGAAAGTCATGGGCGTACTGGATGTGATCACTGGACGATGGGGCATGGGGACGATGCGCTTTGTCATGGTTCCCACGGATCCAGATTGGAGTATTAGCACGGAGATTAGAAGCCAACGTTCACACCATGCGTTGATCAGCTTTGGACAGTGTATTGCCGTTAGCTGACGTGTCCTTGTTTTGGATAGACAGGATGAGTCGGTCGAAATTAGTATTCGGAAACTTTCCCATGGTCATTAAGTTTGGGGAGGGAGATTTCGAGGTGCTGTACGTTACGACCCCTGCGCAGATCAAAGCGCAGCAAACGAATATGGCTTTAACCTACTTGTGCGCTGCGCTTAGATCACTTTTGATTAGCATTTCCCAGAAAAAAATTTCACTTGCAGCTCGTTAGTCACGCTGGATGAACTATTTTGCAGGGGTTGATAGAGGGAGCCCTTTTGTTCCAGCATAAAAAACAATAAGCGTAGCTCCTGACTCTCCTGTAAAACCTCGATGTGCGACATTCAGAGTTTCAGCAAGTGCGCCCCCTGCGTGCGCCACAATTTTTTCTCCACTCAGTTTGTTTTCGAGTGTCAAAGTCCCATCCAAAAGATAACCCACATTGGGTGCTGAGTGTATATGCCAGTCCAATATTGTGTTCGGTGGGATATATAATTTTATAACTGACAACTCTGGTTGCGATTGTGGGTAGGGTGCTAGCTTTACGCCATCCCAGGAACGCTCGGTAACTAGAACTGACTCTATTTTCAAGTTGCTCGCACTATAGTTTTGATTTTTTGCCACGACAGACTCCTCTAGACATGATGAAATCATTATCAGTAAAGCACTGAAAAAAATGCAGTGGGCTAAGAATTGTATTTGCTAAGCTCTAATTGCCTTGGGGGGGCGATACTGCTTTGCATTAAGGCAGCTACTTGAAACAAGATTTCAAGTAGCTGGTCGAGCTAACTATTTTGAAATTATCACGAGCGGAGCATTCTTCTTAACGATATAGGTCGCCAGTTCTGATCCGGTTGTCGAACCAATATTCGTTGCGACATGCACGGTGCCCTCAGGGATGTATAAGGAATCACCTGCTTTAAGTATAACGTTCGGTTGTCCTTCAAGTTGGTACTCGAATGTACCGCTTATAACGTAAGCGATTTCAACGCCGGGGTGAGAATGCTTGGGAGAAACCACGCCAGGTTCAAAGTCAACACGAACCTGAACGACCTCTCGATCGGAGACACCGAGATCTCGTTGTATGAGATCAGTGCGATGAAGCCCCGACTGCCAGCTCTTTGCTTGCGGTTTTGCATCTTCAGCAAATGTGGTGCCCGCAACAGCGAGGAGCCCCAGGGCAAGAACAAAAGAAGATGTTCGCCAAGCCCCTGTTTTTCTTATGGTTTTCGAAATTTTCAAAGCCTATCTCCAGGTTTGTTAATAATTTTCTTGGAAAAGCGTTTGTACGAACAATATTTGAAACTACGCAGTCGTCATGGGTGCGTCAGCGTTATTAAGTTTTCGATACGATACGCAGCGAACTCACCAACCTGTTTAATTTGCGGTTGCGGCTGACTCAATTAGACTTGCAACGACTTTAGGATTCGAAACCATGACTACGTGAGACGCGCCTTTAACAACAACTGTTTTTTTGGCGTGTGCTCGCTTAGCCATAAACGCTTGAGCCTGTGCGGGGATATTTTTATCTTTGTCACCGTATACAAACCAAGACGGTATCGTTTTCCAGGCTGGCTCACTCGACGCTTCATTTAGCGCTGCTGCAGTAACTGGACGCTGGGTCGCCGCCATTACCTTTGCCTCTGAGTTCGGCACGTCAGCAGCGAACTGATCGTGAAATTTATCTTGTTGAATGTATAAATCTTTTCCCCCATCAGCCAGGGTAACTGGCGGGGCTAAGGTGGGCCCAAGAGTGTTGCCGGGAAAGCGACCTGCCAAATCAGCCGTAGACTCGCCAGCTTCAGGCGCAATTGCAGCGACAAAAACCAGAGCTTTAACGTTTGGATTTCCGTACGCGGCTTCGCTAATGACAGGGCCACCATAAGAATGCCCTACCAGCACAATAGGCGTTTTAATACTGGCCAGCAGATCAGCGACAGATTGCGCATCGCCTTTTAGTGTTCGGAGTGGATTGGACGCAGAGATAACTGGATACCCATCTTTCTCCAAGATTTTAACAACACCATTCCAACTGCTGGAGTCGGCAAATGCACCGTGCACCAGTACTATAGTTGGTTTTGCAGTTGCAGAAAATACCGAGGTTGCACTGATCATCGCCGCTACGAGAGTAAGACCGGTGAGTAACTTTTTCATTAGATGTACCTTTGTTTTTTTGGATCGGAATTTGTATAAGGTTAATTTTTAAAATCCATCTACAGGAGTTTTAATCTTCGTAAATGTCCTGAAGGTTTTATATTTTTCTAGCTTCACTTAAAAAAGCTGACGTCGTACATCAGCAGTATTTAAAAAGGTAAAGCCAACGGTTTATAATTATTATTTGTCCTGAGCTCCTCTGAGTTGAAAAGCGTTACCTTCTGGAAGGTTATAAGTATGAGCGATGTTTAGCAGCACCGCGTCGCACACTTTCTGCTGTTGTAGCGCGACTCTTGGCGCTCCCTGAAAAACTCTTCATAACTCATCACCGGCTCTCCCGGATAGTTGAGTGTCCGATGCTTTACGTAATTATCATAATCCGGCACGCCTACCATCAGCCGGGCCATCTCCCGCAAAAACTTCACGCTACGGCTCAATCTACTGGACATGGGCGGATCTCGTGCTTGCTGAATTTTGGAATGGTGTTTCATTGTCGCTTCGGGACGGCTTGACCCATGCTAGGCGCCCCACCCGGAGCGCGTAAAACAGCACGCTCATCACTACACAGAGGAAAAACACAGTCAGCGTGGCGTTGAGATAGGCGTTAAACATCACGTTTTGCATTTGGCTAATGTCCTTGGCAGGCGCCAGCAGTTGTTCCGCAGCCAAGGCATCTCGGTATTTATGGGCCAAGGAGAGGAAGCCCACGGCTGGGTTGGCATCGAACAGTTTGATCAGACTGGCGGACGTAGTGCAGATCATCAGCCACGCGGCTGGCACCAGAGTCACCCACATGTAACGCTGGCGCTTCATTTTGATCAGCACCACAGTGCCTAACAACAACGCAATGGCAGCGAGCATCTGGTTAGATATGCCGAACAGCGGCCACAACGTATTGACCCCGCCCAACGGGTCAATGACCCCCTGATACAGCAGATACCCCCACATCGCCACACAACCACCGGTGCCAATCAGAGTTGCTACCCAAGAGTCGCTGCGCTTAAGGGACGGCACGAACGAGCCCAGCAGGTCTTGCAGCATGAAACGCCCGGCGCGGGTGCCGGCATCTACCGCCGTGAGTATAAACAGCGCTTCAAACAGGATTGCGAAGTGGTACCAGAACGCCATGGTGTCCTTGCCCGGCAACACTGTGTGCAGTATTTGCGCGATACCCACGGCTAATGTCGGCGCACCGCCGGCGCGAGCCAGCACGGTGTTTTCACCGATGTCTCGAGCCACGCTTTCTAACGCTTCTGGCGTGATCAAAAACCCCCAACTGCTAACCGTCTGCGCTACCGAGGTCACATCAGTGCCGACAATCGCTGCCGGGCTGTTCATCGCAAAATACACACCCGGTTCAATCACCGATGCGGCCACGATGGCCATCACGGCAACCAAGGATTCCACCAGCATCGCGCCGTAGCCGATAAAACGTGCGTTGACCTCATTATCGAGCATCTTCGGGGTCGTGCCGGAAGCGATCAGGGCATGGAATCCCGACACTGCGCCACACGCGATGGTGATAAACAGGAACGGGAAGAGGGCGCCCTTCCAGACCGGCCCGGTGCCGTCGGTGAACTGGGTAAAGGCCGGCATTTTCAGCTCAGGCATCGTCAACAGAATGCCGACGGCCAGCGCGACAATCGTGCCAATCTTCAGGAATGTCGACAGATAATCACGCGGGGCAAGGATCAGCCATATCGGCGTCACTGCCGCGATAAAACCGTAGCCGATCAACATCCAGGTGATTTGAGTACCAGTGAACGTAAACACCCTTGCCCAGTGAGGGTCTGCGGCAATCTGCCCGCCGAGCCAGATCGAACTCAGCAGCAACATCACGCCCATTAAAGAGATTTCGCCGATGCGGCCAGGGCGGAGGTAGCGCATGTACACGCCCATGAAGACCGCGATGGGAATGGTGGACATCACCGTGAACATACCCCACGGGCTTTCTGCCAAAGCCTTAACCACGATCAGTGACAGCACTGCTAGGATGATCACCATGATCATGTAACAGCCGAGCAAAGCAATAGTGCCAGGTACGCGGCCCATTTCCTCGCGTACCATTTCCCCCAAAGACGCGGCATTACGGCGCATGGACATGAACAACACCATGAAATCTTGCACGGCGCCTGCCACCACTACGCCAACGATCAACCATAGGATTCCGGGCAAGAAACCCATCTGTGTGGCCAGCACCGGGCCCACTAGAGGGCCGGCGCCTGCAATGGCAGCGAAATGGTGACCGAACAGTACGTTCTTGTGGGTAGGCACAAAATCCAGCCCGTCGTTATTACGCACCGCAGGAGTAGCGCGGTGAGGGTCAAGCCGCATGACGCGGTTTGCGATGAACAGGCTGTAGTAGCGATAGGCAACCAAATAGATCGCCACGCTGGCAACCACCAACCAGAGTGCGTTGATGGCCTCGCCACGGCGCAGCGCGATTACACTCAAGGAAAAAGCGCCGAGCGCTGCGACTGCAAACCAGGCGACATGTCGGATTAGTCGGGACATGGAAAGCCTCCGGCCAACAGCTAACCGTTGGCACTATTTATTGTTGTAGTGGTAATGAGCGGGTATTACATCGAGCTTATGTATCCGTAATGTGTCGAGTAGAACCGCTTTTGTAATTTTATGTATGTGCCTGCGTCATGACTCCCCCTGTAGGTCTGGAAATACTCCAGACAGCCTGATCTATAAAAGACGCTATATACCTATCTGCTTTGAGAATAAGATGCTGGTCACCCAAGCCACAGTTTCCTGCCAAAAAACGTCAGGGTCCTGTCCCATGCCATTTCTGACCAGGTAGCATCGTATTGCGTGCCAGAAATACGGCCATCACCTCTGGCGCTCTCGTTTGCAAAGGCGTGATGGGCCAAGTATGTATAGAAGGTTGCATCCACGTCGCTTTCAAGCAGTTTTGATTTGAGCTCGGCGACAGTTTCGATGTTGAAGTAAGTATCCTGGCTAGCCCAATGACCCATCAGTGCGGCTTTGATCTTTGTGGTATCAACATACTCGAGCGGCGGGAATCCATACCACACCACGCCACATACAAATTCAGGGATCGAACTTAACGCCAATAGAGTCAATGCTCCGCCCATGCAGTAACCGGTCACGCCGACCTTTTCCGAATCGGCCTGCAAGTATAAGGCTGCACCCTTAATATCTTGGGAAACCGCACCGCTGAAATCCAGAGAGTCCATCAAGTGATGAGCCTCTTCCTCTTCGACCGTTAGTGCACCGCGATATAAGTCGGGTACCAATGCACGGTAGCCACACTCTGCCAGCCGGTCGGCGACTCCTTTGATTTGATCGTTTATACCCCACCACTCTTGAATAACTACAATAGCAGGCGCACCATTCAAGACGGCTGGGCTCGCTAGGTACCCATTGACGTCCGACCCGTCGGGGCGTTTGAAACTAATCATACAGCCACTGGCGCGGCCTGTTTTCTGTTTATGCATAGAGCCTCTTTTTCTTTTTGCCAACAACGCTAGAGTGGATACAAATGACTGCTTGAAGCCATTTTTCAGCGTTGAAATTTAAATGCTGAGTGCGACGTGCACCCATCAAATTTCGCTCGTTACCAAGCCGCTGACTAGCGTTGATAATGACAAAGGTCGGGTAATAATTGACAGGTCGAATTTGAAGGTGGTGGAGATTAAGGAAGCATTAAATAATGTCGCATTTCTCTAAATTTTTTTCTTGGGGTTCGATTGGCTGTTAGCATGAGATGCTAGAGGCTCGTTCAGATTGTATATTTGTGGTCGCGAAACTCAGTGAATTGACTTGTGCAGGATATAGCGAGGTATAACTATTACAGCCGCATACGTAAAACACTCTGGGGTAACAGGACTTTATAAAATAGATTTTCCGTGTTTATTTGACGCTAAAGGCATTCCAAAAGTGCCGGCAAACCAATAATTATTCGGTATTACTTTTCGTTAAAAACGAACTTTTATACTCGCTTGGCGTTACGCCAAGGAAACGCTTGAATACCTTTCGATAAGCGCTTACATCACTATAGCCACATTTCCATGCAGCATACTCTATGGTGCAGCCAGGAACGATGAGAAAGTTTCGCGAAGCTGATATTCTAAATCGTTGGCAATATTCCCCAGGATTGAAACCCGTCGCAAATGAAAATCGACGAATGAAAGTTCTCAAATTTAATTCTGCTTTTTCAGCCATTTCAGATAAGTTAATGCCTTGACCCCCATACTTATGTATCCAAAGCTGTGTTTTTAGAACTGCAGCATCGCCATGCGTTAGTTTTGGATGGAAGCCTGAATAGGTAGTCTGGATTCTTTGAGCGGTATTTAATATCATGAATCTTGAAGTGGAAATCATGACTTCTGAACCTAAGTAACGATCAATCAATAGCAGCCCGACGTCCGTCCAGGCCATCAGCCCGCCGGCAGTAATTATGTCTCCGTTGTCAATTAGTAGTTGCTCAGTATTCACGGTTATGTCGGGGTATTTATGTTGAAGTAAATCACGATGAGCCCAATGAGTCGTGATTTCACGTCCGGATGCTAATCCCGAAGCCGCCAATATATAAGCACCACCACAGATAGATACGACCGTTGCTCCTTTTTCGTGTAACCCCCGAATCAAACTCGATAAATGACTTATTTGATTATCATCCGGCAAGGCATTTCTAGTGGGAGGAATGATCAGTACTGAAATTTTTTCTTTTTGATACGCGCTCATACTTTCAATGGATGCATTGGAGTCTATTTCGAAAATTCTCACTCTGAGCAAGCGCTTTGAAGACGCTTTCAAAGACTTGTATTCATTATTCGCAATATCAAACATATCTGCAAGGCCTAAAACAACCGATTTAGCTGAGCCAGAATACTGCAGGATACCTATTTCAAAAGGATCGGAAATATGGTTTGTCAATTTAGCACCCCACTCTTGTCAAGATTTGCGCTGAAAAAAACACAACTGCCCTTCATAATTTCTAGTCAGGAGCACACCTAGAAAGAATTATATTCGCCTATTTTTGTTTTTCAATGCAGATTTTATAGTGCTGAGTGACAGTGCATTATCTTTGACATTTTAAAGCCTATTTTTGTTGGAAGATGGCGATTTCAACGTGAATGCGTTTAAGGTGGACGAATGTTGTCTTCTGTTGTACGTAGTACGCGATGAGCTCGGCCGAATTTTGATGCAGTCCCATGACGCCGGCCCGATGATCTTCAACAAACAACCGGTTTTAGGGTCTACCACCACAGACAAATACCGCCTGTATGGCGCGAGCGCGTTGCGCAAAACGCTGTTTATCGAAATCGCCCAACCGCTGGCGCATCGTCGTGAAGCGGCGCGGGAAGCCTTGTTTGCGTTGTTGTTGCCGTTGTTGCCGTTGTTGGCGCTGGTCCCTATCAGCCTGTTGGGCACCTGGTTATTTGTGCCATCAGCTTGCGCAGCGTGTTGGCTTATCGCCGCGCCCTGGAAACCCAGGGGGCAGGGGATTTGTAAGCGATCAACGTGGCAGGGCTGCCGGCAGAAATCGACCCGGTGGCCGACGCGGTCAACCACTTGCTTGAGCGCTTGCGCAAAACGCTGGAGGCCGAGCGCAGCTTTTGCCGCAAACAGCGCCCATGAACTGCGCACGCCGCAGGCCGCGACGTTGGCGCAAATTCAGCGCTTGAGGCACGAAGCACCAGAAGGCCCTTTACGCGTGCGCGCGGCGAAGATCGAAAACTCATTGCGCGACCTGGCGCGGCTCTCGGAAAAGCTCATGCAGCTGGCCAAAGCCGAGGGTGATGGGCTGTTATCCGAGGCGCCCCAGGAGCTGATCCCGTTATTGCCCCACGGGGTGGACGAGTGAAATCGCAGCAGTGGGCAGCGAATCGAGTTGCGGCTACCCACCCAGCGCAGTGTTTACTCAGCGATAGACCCTGATGCGTTTGGCATCCTGCTGCGCAACCTGATCGAAAATGCGTTGAAGTGCGGTGTCGTGGACCAGCCGGTCGAAGTCAGCCTCACAGACCAGGCGCTGCTGCAGGTGATCAACGGCGGCCCGGCCGTGCCGGAGGAGGTGTTGCAGCGCCTGACCGAACGCTTTTTGCGGGGTAATAGCGAAGCCAGTGGTTCAGGGTTGGGCTTGGCGATTGCTAAAACGATTGTGCTGGGTGTCAACGCGACGATGGCCCTGGCTTCGCCGGCGACGGGGCGAGAAGAGGGGTTTAAAGTCCGCGTCCAGTTTTTGTGCCTGCTAGGGTAAATGCGGATTGAGCCCCTTGCTGTAGCGGCTTGCAATCCAAAACAACCGTGCTCGCAATCAGCGCATTTTTCGGCTCAGATTAACTGCGACTGATAGAGCCGTCTGGCGCAGATTAGTTGCGAGTGAGCTTGCATTTAGCTATATCGGCTTGCATTCCATAATCTCTAGCTCACATTAACTGCAACTGACCGGTCTTGCGCCCGAATCAAATCGGCAGCCCTGCGGCCAGCATTTTGTCACGCAATTCAGCGATTCGGACCGGATCAAGCGCATCGCTGAACAGCGCCTTGATCTCGGCGGGTTTGTCGTCGAAATGCTCGACCAGATCCTTGATGTGATAGCCATGGCGCGTCAGGGTCGGCTCCAGATCATCCAGTTGCCGCGACAGCACCGATTTCACCAGCTCCGCTGAAACCGGTTTCTCTCCGGGCAAGTAACCAGCTTCCAGGGCCAGGCTGTGATGCAGCTGAATTTGCAACGGCGTGCGCAGATTGATGGCGAGTAGATCGATTGCTTCCTCGGTCAGAATCGATTCAGCCTCGACCTTGCCCTCCTTGCAGGTTTCCAGCAGTCAGTGAATGTACTCACGCTGACTGACGGCGATGCCGTCGAGCGTGAAGATGTCAGTGCGATAGCCGATTTCCTCCATCGTTGGGCGACGCAGGTTGTTGCGCAGCATGGGATGTCCGGCCAGCACTAACGACAATCGACCGTCGCCGTCCTCAACCAGCTCCATCAAGCGCTTAAGCCCTGTCAAGGTGTAACCTTGAGGTCATGGGCCTCATCAACGAACAGGGCCGCTGGGCGCTTGTTCTTCCTCACCATTTCGCGCAAGTCACGCTCACGCTTTTCGCCTTGGGTCGGAATTCTCACCCGCTTTTCGGTGGACAAGTCGTAGTAGAGCGCAGCGATGAAGGTGGTCAGCTTGATACTCTGCTTCTCAATAGCCAAGGATTTGGAGACGGTGATTTTCTTCTCCGCCTCCATCAACTGTTGAAGTCGTCGCAACATAACAGTTTTGCCGCTGTCTTTGACATCCCAGAATGCAATCAGACGGCCTTCGAAGATCGCACCCTTGATGTCTTTGATCAGTTGCTGGTGGTGGGCGGTTTCAAAATAACCTGCTTGGTTCAGCGGTAACGTCAGTCCGTATTGCTGCATCACTTCAACCCGCATGTACTTCTCCTGTTTTCTTGTGGTGGAAGTAGCCCCTGACGCGCTCCAGGACAACCCGTCGAATCAACTTCTCGTTCAGCACCTGGTGGAGGAACGTTTGATCCTCGACCGTGAGTTTGCCCGACGGTTGCGCCAGGTCATTGGTAATGGCCAGCTTGCCGGCAATAACGTTGGGAAAGTGGCATTCATGCGCTTCGGCATCGAAGGGCTGGCGTGGCATCTCTATGAGAATAGCGGGTGGCGTCAGCCGCACATCGTCACCGGCCAACGCAGCGATGGGTAGACCAAGCTGATCGGCCAGCGAGCGGATATGCTCGGAGCGTTCATCGACCTTGCCGCGCTTGAATGCTCTGTATTGATGCAGCGGAATGGGCCCGGATACCGGATGTTCACCCTCTAGCTCGGCATAGAGTTCGTTATCGAACACCCCCCAGAGCGACACCACGAACACCCCCCGCCATGTCCGGCTCGACTTCAAAGGTTGTGCCGTCGACGGTAACGCGGGCATCCACGCCGACCTTGGGCCGTTGCGGCTCGCGGGCAAAGCGACAGAACTGCTCCCAAGTGCACATCTCGCGCAGGCCCTCGGTGGGTAGTTTGGCCAGCCAGTCCTCGATCCGCGAATGCGGCTCGCTGCGATGGCGTTGTGCGTTATAGGTGCGCACCAGGTACCGTATCGGCCATTCATTAGCCTGTGCGTCGGTTTCCGGCTTATGGAAGTCATGCAGCGTTTCGTGGGCCTCCTTCACGTTGGGAAATGGCCGTCCCACCTTGCCCTTTGAGCGAGCGGTGGTGCGCGTACCATCCTTGCCGGCAGGAATATGCGTTTGCCACTCGATACCCAGCGCCTGCCTGACGTTCTGGAAGACGCGGCGCTTTGCCACCGGGCCGTTGTCCAGATAGATCATCTTGGGGCGACCTTGGAACGGAAAGACAGGGTCAGCCTTCGGGGCCATGGCATTGAACAGGAAGCGCAGCGCCGATTCCGCGTCCTCACCGTACACACAGTGGTATTCTTGGTAAGCCACGCCACTACGATCATCCACCACGCTGAACTGCATCAGCGTCAGTTTGCCCCTGGCTGGATCGATCCATTCAGGCTTGTCGATGTGATTGAGGTCGGAGGGCGATAGGTCGAATTACCAACAGTCGTTGCTGTGTTCTACCTGAAACCGCACGGCGGGCGGTTGCCGCGACCGCCGCGGCTTATCCAGTCGCCACAGAGAGAAGTAGCGGTTAATTGTCGGGCGGCTCAGCACACCCTTTGGCGCCTTGACCAGCCATTGAGCGGTCTCCACGCCGTAGTCCTCCGGCAACTCGATGGCGCGATTAGTGGAAAGGTGCCGGCCCTCCTTATTTGTCGTGCTTAGCTTCAGCGCCGCAATCAGCTCGCAATAGCGTTCCAGCTCGGCCTGCTGCAACACACGCGGCTTACCATGATCGGCCCGGTGGGCCGCGTGGGGTTTATGGATGAGATTCAGCGCTCGGTACACGGTGCTGGGGGAGACGCCGTACAACTCCGCCATAGCCGCCACCTGGGTGGCCCCCGGACTTTACTTCGGCAAACGGTCGAGCCGCTGCCGCAATTGCATCAGCGAGTCGTAAGGAATAGCGCTATGCCGCTCGCTGGGCATTGCGTTCGGCCTCGGTCAGGTAGTTGTAGAGCGTCGAACGACCGATACCCATCAAGCGACAGATCTCTGCCACGGTGTGTTTTCGTTCGTGTTGAAGGCTCAGAGCCAGTTCTTGCTTGGCGAAATCGAGTCGTTTCTTGCGTCCACCCTTGCGCCCACGTGCTGTTGCGGCTGACAACCCTGCTTGGGTGCGCTTACGGATCAGGTTGCGCTCAAACTCGGCCAAGGCACCAAACAGGTGAAATACCAGGCGACCGCCGGTCGAGCCGGTGTCGATGCTTTCTTGCAAGCTCCGTAAGCCGACATTGATGGCATCCAACTGTTCGACCAAATGTATCAAATCCTTCAGCGAGCGTCCAAGACGAACCAAGCGCCGAATCACCTCGGTGTCTCCCTTGCGCAGTGTGGCCAGCAAGGCAGTCAAACCTACTCGCTCAGCTTTGGCTCCGCTTGCGGTGTCTTCGAACACACGCCCACAGGCTGCTTTCTCCAACGCATCGCGTTGCAGATCGAAGAGTTGGTCGTCATTTGAGATGCGGGCATATCCAATCAGCATGGTTTCGTCCAAGTATTCAATGAAAATTCAGTCTAGTCGGAAATTGAAAATTGGAATCTGTTACTGGATACAGATAATGCGGTGTCTAAAGTGAACGACCTCAGCTAAACCTGGCGTCCAGCAAACCTGCGTTTGATGGACGGCTGAAGGTGAAAATTACCGTCTCAATTGGGAACTACACATGACGATATACCACTCACACTATTAGTTAGCCAATTGTGAGTCAGAATGAATCCTTATCAAGTCAATCCTTACGCGCGTGCAAATCATGGTCACGTTTCAGCGCCAGCGAGTTCAAATCTCCTGGATATTCGCGGTTCCTCATTGCCGCTTAATAAGGCCTCTTGTAATTGGCTGGACTCAATCTCTCCACCTCATCTGGGGGCCTCGATCAAACACGCTCTTTTGGGTTTACCACAGTCACTGACGCCTGTGAGTGGCGGCCCCGCTGATGTGTACGCTTTGAAGTTTCTCGATAATCAGCATGAGCGAGAAGTCAGGCTTAATCTTACGGCTCACACGGGAGAGTTAGCGTTAGGCGCAGTGCAATTGGCACCCGATCAGGTAGTAAAGCCCGGCGGACCGGTTGCACCAGGCCCCCATGCTTCTTTTCAGGCCAAACTATGGTTCATGGATCATCTGCTCAATTTGAGCAATGCAAACCCGGCGATTGACTCACACAAGCTTGCAGAGCAACTGAGTGGTGCAGATCAAACGGCAAGAGATCTTGGCGCGCTCCACCAACAAGCAAGTAAGTTGTCAAAAGACAGAGCCAGCCTCGCCAACAATTTGAGCTTTGCCCGCAGCCCCGCAGAGCGGGATCAGATGCAGCGTAACATCACGCAAATCGATAGGTCATTGACTCAACTTCAGACTCAAAAAGGCCAACTTGAAAAACACTTTTTGTTGTTTCAGACGCGATTTGATTTCGTCAATCGAGGCGCGCCGCCCTTGAACGTATCCAAAGGGGCAAATAACCCCTACAAGGCTGAAGTCAAAGCATTCCTTAAGGATTTGCACGAAAATGATCGGGATTCATTTCGCAAACGATTTGACGATTTAAGGCCGCGTGATGTGGACCTTTCATATTACGATAAAGTCTTGCTGGTTTTTCATGGCAATAAAGTAATCGGCATGGCTGACTGCACGCGTGATGACGAAATGACGCCCAAAACGGCGACGATCAACAGTGTGGTTCACCGTGACTACCAGAAACTTAACGTCGGGAAAATACTCACTGAGAGCCGGGATCAAGTGCTCTTGAGTGAAGGGTACTCCTATAAGTCGGGCGGCATTTACCGAACCAACACCGATCAAATAGACAGATTACGACGCAACGGTTGGCATGAAACGGCGAGCTCTGTAAATGACCCTGGCGAGATGCGCTATTTCTGGAAGGCGCTGGATCCGAAGTTTGCCAATAGTCCTCCCCGTGAGCTATAGCCTAGGCTTCAAACAGCAGTGTTAGGGCCCGCGTCCTCAATCTGGTGAACATGGCCATGGCGGATAGAAAGGCAGGGGCGGTGTCGGTGTTTCTGGCGAACGTCACCGACACTGCGTAGCGGGCCATTTGAACCCGGTGCAGCTCAAGGCGCTCTTCGCTGCCCCGGTTGAAACCGGCACGCCGGGTATTGAGGTGTCATGGAGCAGTGCCGACCCTAGATCGCCGAGCAAGCAAAACTCCCAGCCGACCACGAGGGCACTGCAACGCCGGAGGCTCATCGGGCCTGCGAGGTGATCCAGGAGCGACTTCGAGAGCACATCGTCGCCACCAATGACATGCGCCTGTTCGGCCTGCTGCACCTGCTGGGTAAGGCGTCACTGCGCATGGAGCAAGCCCTGTGGTCGGAAGAATATGTGCGGATGGCCCGCTAGGCTTAGGAAGCACTCCGAGAGGCCGACGACCCCAACGCCAAGTCGTACATCCACGAAGAAGTCATGCAGAACCGCATCGACCAAGCACGAGACAAGCCATGTTGACTGGGTGAAAGTAATTTCAGCGGTTCCGGCTTACGACCGCAATCTGGTAAGTTGCAGTTGATGTGAGCCGGAGACGATGGAATGCAAGCCGATTCGGCTGAATGCAAGCTCGCTCGCAATTAATCTGAGCCATACGGCTACGTTAATCGCAGTTAATCTGAGCTGAAAATTGCGCTGATTGCGAGCACGGATGTTTTCGATTGCAAGCCGCTACACTTAGTGTTTGAAAAGCGTTATGCATTGAGCTTGCAAGGTGTCTAAAGAATGCGGGGCGATTCAGGGGATCATCTTTATGCAAGCAACTCAGGTGCGGGTGATTCATTCTGGCGCAGAAACGGATGATGATTTTGCTTCTTTCAGCAGTTGCTGAATGACATTCTCCTGAGCTTTATAACTACCTTCTCCGAGATGCACGTGACGTATCTGTCCATTGATGTCGATAAAGTAGTGCGCAGGCCAATATTGGTTATCGAAGTTGCGCCAAATCGTGTAGTTATTATCGATTGCCACTGGATAGGTTATCCCAAGTTTTTTGACCTGAGCCTTAACGTTCTCAATGATGCGCTCAAAACCGTATTCCGGAGTGTGAACGCCGATCACCACCAAGCCATCCTGCTCATATTTTTTTGCCCAGGCTTTAACATAAGGTAAGGAATTTTGGCAGTTGATGCAGTCGAATGTCCAAAATTCTACGAGCACCACTTTGCCTTTCAAGGACTCGCGGCTCAATGTTGGAGAATTGAGCCATTCGACAGCACCCACCAGCGACGGCATAGAACCTTGGTTTTGATCCAATGACGTTCCCCCGCTGATTAGGAAATCAGCAAATTTAGGTACAGTTTCCATAACGAGTTTTTCGAGGCTGGTTAAACCTTCGGAAGAAATACCTGAAAGCAAATATTTATCGGCGCCGGTGGATATGACCGCTGCCGCAACCAATACAACTACACCAGACCCGCGACGCAACCAACCGGTAACTGGGATCAACATCTTAAGCCGATTCACTAAGCCGCGTCCGGCTAAGATCAATGTGCCGAGGGACAGTGCACTGCCCAGCCCGTATGCCAGCAGCAAGAGACTGGTCCCTGCATTGGCACCTTGTAGCATTGCTCCGGTAAGGAGGACGCCTAGGATCGGACCGGCGCAGGGCGCCCACAGAAGCCCTGTGACGACGCCAATCATGACAGACCGGAGTGGGACCGACAGTCTGGGTAGGTCTGAGTCGATATGGTTGCCAAGCGTCACAAAGGGGCGGGCCAGCCAGCCGCTGATCCGCGGTGAAATAAGTGAAAGGGCAAAAAGCATCATCACGACGAGGGATATGTGACGGCCGCTGTTGTTCGCCTGCACTACCCACTCGCTGCTGACCACCGCGAGGCTAGAAATGAGGGCGAAAGTCAGCGCCATTCCGGCAAGAGTCAACAGGATCGAACAGCGTGTACGCCCGGCACCCGCAAATAGAAATGGAATGACCGGAAGGATGCACGGACTGAGAACGGTCAGGATTCCGCCTAGAAAAGCGATGATAAGCATGAAAGTTTTCCGTTGATGGGCCGCGGCATTAACACGTGCTACTTAAAATCTGCGAAGCAATATATGACTTGGTGACGTGAGCTAGCTCAACTGTAATTGTCACAGCTATCAGCAAATTTGGTGTACTCGAGGATTTGAGTTTTGTTTTGTGAGTCCAGATACACCATTTGGGCGTTAATGATCCCGCACCGAAGATTAATATCCTGTGTCATCGAGATAATCCTTTAATGTCCAGGTGCGTGCTATATGAATATGTCGTGGGTGTGACTTCTGCTTCAGCGCGAGCCGATAATGTGCAGATGTTCAATGCGGCACACAAATAAGCGGCGTAGATAGCTTTAGTGTTAATGGTAGTGTCCTCATGACTAATAATTGGCAGGGGCGTTTATGCATGCCTCGATGGAACCCATTAGAAAGCCGAGAGGTATCCTTGATATGTCAGAAGAGGGCGTAGGTATATCAATTCGTAACAATAGTGGCGTCAGATACACGGAGATACAAAACGTGAAGGCGAAGTATTATTTCATCGCAATGTATCGATGAGCTCATTAGATACATTGCGATACAAATGACGGCGACAAACTTAAAATGTGTTGGTAAATTATCCAACGGTGCAATGGCTTATCGCGTGCTGTACGTTTTGCAGTCATTCAGCGATCACTGCAGGCGCGCTAAAATGACCGTAAAATAGCGAAACAGTTTCTGCACTTGAGCCTGCAAAATTTCTTATATCGATACCAAATGCTGCGAGGGTGATGTGCCTCCGCTGCTGGTGGAGCTAGCAGAGCAACTTCATGAAATTAAAGTTTCCATGGCCACACAGCCTTGTCTAACGGCTATCAATGATCGTCCTCATAGGTTTGATCCTGATTCAAACGCTTTCTTTTAGAGTGCAGTATTTTGAGCGCTACGAAAGCGCGAAAACCACCATGTTGGGGGATCTTTAAACCGACGTTTCCACCTCGATTGCCGTCCTTGACCGCTACCTGCGGGGGAACGAGTCAGCTGACTAGAAAAGTTGGCAAGACCACATTATCGCTACCTGCTGGATGACGGCTATCCGGGCGTACAAATGAGCGATGCACCCGTAGCAGTTATGTCGATTGAGGAAGCGATAGCCAAAGATTATCCATTGAACGTGAGGGACATACCCGGCCCTCAAAAGCGCTTTCAGGTTCACTTAAAGTTAGCGG
The DNA here is from genome assembly GCF_001647715.1 of Pseudomonas antarctica. Taxonomy (NCBI): domain Bacteria; kingdom Pseudomonadati; phylum Pseudomonadota; class Gammaproteobacteria; order Pseudomonadales; family Pseudomonadaceae; genus Pseudomonas; species Pseudomonas antarctica. The sequence goes on along the minus strand of NZ_CP015601.1, from coordinate 108,270 downwards.
ACGGAAGTTCAGTGACCATTGATGTACGTCCTGCGATGGTTCCGTTGTCATTGTGATCGCCTGTCGTGCTGCTCTATCGGTTGGCTCTAAAGATTACTTGCCCCTGGCTAGATGTGAAAATTGCCGTTGGCCCTATTACTCGCCTTGCCAATGCGGTAGAGGCCCTAGACCCCGATAGTTATAAAATGCTCCTTGACGAGAAAGGTTCCTCCGAAGTCGCGCACGCAGCTATTGCATTCAATTCAATGCAGGCACGCATTGCGGCGCATCTCAAAGAACGCATGCAATTACTCGCTGCGATTTCTCATGATCTGCAAACTCCGATTACTCGCATGAAGCTGCGGGCGGAACTCATGGATGAATCTCCGGAGAAAGCCAAGTTTTGGAATGGTTTCAGCGAAATGGAACATCTGGTGCGCGAAAGCGTTGCGTACGCCCGTAGCATCCATGGTTCTACAGAAGAAAGCCGCCGCATTGATATGGGATCATTTCTGTACAGTCTAGTATTCGATTACCAAGGCATGGCGAAAGACGTTTATTGATCGGTAAACGTGACGTAGTAATCTAGACCCGACCGCAAGCGCTGCGCAGGGTGCTGGTGAACCTCATAAACAATGCATTCAAATTCGCTGGTGCATCCGAGCTTACCGTGGAATCCAACGACAGCGAGCTTTTGGTAAAAGTGATGGAACGTGGTCCCGGAATTGCTGAAAATGATCTGGCGCAGCTTATGAAACCTTTTTACCGAGTGGAAAACTCGCGCAATCGGAGTACCGGGGGGACGGGCTTAGGCCTGGCAATTGCTCGACGATTGGCCATTGCAATTGGTGGATTGTTGACCTTATCAAATCGTGAAGGAGGTGGATTATCTGTGGAATTGAAATTACCAATACGAACAGTTATTGAGTAATCAGATCGTCGGGTGAACCTCGATACTGTCGTTAAACGTCAGCTGGAAGGCTCATTTTCCAGGCAGGCGTCAAAAATAAAGCGAGACAAGGCGACCGAGCCCTAGTTATCTGGCCACTTGAAACGCGCACCGAAAAAACTTTAAGAGGGTAGAGCGATGGAACATGTGAACCATATCTTGATCGTCGATGATGATCGAGAGATTCGCGAATTAGTAGGAAATTACCTAAAAAAGAATGGTTTAGCCACTACCGCAGTTACAGACGGTCGACAAATGCGTAGCTTTCTGGACACCCACCAGGTGGACATGATCATCTTGGACTTAATGATGCCAGGTGATGACGGCCTGGTACTATGTCGCGAATTGCGCTCAGGTAAACACAAGGCCACACCCATCCTCATGCTCACCGCGCGAACTGATGAAACCGACCGAATTCTAGGTTTGGAAATGGGAGCAGATGATTACCTGACCAAACCCTTTTCGGCGCGCGAGCTGCTCGCTCGTATCAACGCTGTGATACGTCGTACGCGAATGCTTCCGCCGAATCTGATGGTCACTGAAAGTGGCCGGCTGTTAAAATTCGGCCCATGGCGACTTGACACCACAGAGCGTCACTTGCTTGACGAAGACGAAACGGTTGTGGCCTTGAGCGGTGCGGAATACCGGTTGCTTCGCGTATTTCTGGAACACTCTCAAAGGGTGCTGAGCCGCGATCAACTGCTCAATCTTACACAAGGACGAGATTCCGAATTGTTTGACAGATCCATCGACTTACTCGTGAGCCGGTTGCGTCAACGCTTGAAGGACGAGCCACGTGATTCGACTTACATCAAAACTGTGCGGAGTGAGGGTTACGTGTTTTCTTACCCAGTGGAGATATTCGGGTCATAGTTATGTCGAAACTCCGCACAAACGAATGGTAAAACACGACTGCTGAAATCTAAGGTCTACAGGTGTTGGCCCTCTACCGCCTTTGAAGCATTATATAGCGAGTACCGGCCGAATTAACTCCGGCCCTTGACTTCGCACGTTGCTAACCTGCTTGCCAAATGGATACCATACGAAATCCGCGACATCCAAACAGCAATCTCTGGCCAACTCCTCAGCGCGAAGAGCTGAGTATACGGGTCAATCCACTCACGGGCATGTTCTGCATTGAGCACAACGGGGCGACGGTCATGGATGTCGACCATCCCCTGATCGCTGTCAACCGTGATAATCACGAACCCGTCTTGCTCGCCTGATTCAACCCCTGGATAAACTTGTCCAAGTGCGGCGAAGAACATCGGACGGGGATGCGGATCAAAATGGCTCATCGTCCTCGACATCATCTCCGTCCTTGCGCTTTCGTTCCCGAGACTTGATCTTTGTCTAGGCGGCCAAGGTGCTGTGTTGTAGGCGGTAGGACTTGTTGCCCGTTTCGACGATGTGGCAGAGGTTTGTCAACGCCAGCAAATTTTCCCGCTTGGCGGCTGACAGCATGGAACGACATAGCATAGCTATCCAGTCCTCAAGTAGTGCTATAGGGGCTCGCGGCTGAAGCCATAGTCGCGGGCGACCGCTGCCTTTTGTTCACCCTCTGTGATACGGCGTCTCAGTTCGACAATTTGCGATTCGCTCGATGACTTTTTGCGCTCACGGTACGCACCGCGCTTCTTGGCCGCCGCAATACCTTCACGCTGCCGCTCCCGAATCAAGGCACGCTCGCACTCGGCAAAAGCGCCCGCTGCCTATGCTGGACTGGCTGCAAAGTGTCGAGCTGCGCCGCCGTGTGCATGCTAGGTTGAACAAGGGCGAGGCTCGCAATGCCCTCGCCAGGGCTGCGTCCTTCAACCGCATCGGTGAATTCAGGGATCAGCAACAGCGCTATCGGGCCAGCGGATTGAACCTGGTGACAGCCTCCATTGTGCTGTGGAGCACGGTCTACCAGGAACGCGCCACCCAGGGGCTGACTGACGCAGGAAAGCCGATGAATACCGACCTGTATCAGTACCTGTCGCCGTTGGATTGGGAGCATATCAACCTGACCGGCGATTACGTCTGGCAGCAGAGCCGCAAGCTTGAAGACGGGAAGTTCAGGCCGCTACGACAGCTCGGCAAACCTTAGCGTACAATTTTTTCCGAATTCTGTAGGCTTCCCTTGTTGAGCTAGGCAAAACGGAACACATAAGTCGAGAAAGGCTGGAGAGCCGCTTTCGAGCTGATGTGGCGGATTATATTGAAGATCTGTTCGCCTTGAGGCTGTCAGAATTTTGTGATCTAGCAGGAAAAAGACCGCGATAAACGGTTTTTTGAGCTGATTTTCAGGTACTGATAATACCACCCCTTCAAGTGTATGATCGTTCTCTGAATCACCTCCCCGCACTGGTTAACATTGGCGGAGGAGGGTGGTATGGCTAAGCTCTAGGCGGAGTGAAGGGGTGGTATTATTAGGGCACCGAAATGAATGACACTATCATTGCCGCTTACGAACGATTGGTTGCAACCGTCAGGGCTTTCAACGACAGGTGGCCTTCATTAGTGGTCGATGGGATGATATGGCGCATTCCGCTTCTCACGGAACAGAGGACTCCGTCTCGAATCAACGTCCAGATAGTCACTGGAGCTGACGCCATCAAGGCCGCAGTTAAGGTGTTTCGCGAATTTGAGCGTGATCTAGGCCAAGCACCAGGTACAGTGCTGCGCTTGCCGGGGTACTTTGTCATCTCTGGATCTTTGCTTGATGAAGGCAGGGCGGTGAACCGCTGCAAGAGCGAGCTAGTGGATGCAATCGAGGCTGAGCGAGTGCTTCGCAACGTTGCTGTCAGCCGCCGCTCTCACATCATGCGCCAAGCCCTGGGCAAAAATTTCTCTCTCAATCAGCTAAAACGCGCAATCCAAGTCTTCGACGCTGCACCAAGACAGATCACTTTTACCTGGGCCGGCCACACCTCTGGAAAAGAGCGTGTCACCGTAGCCCACGCGCGCGAACTACTGCTTGAAAAAGCTCATGAAAGATCTATGGCCACCGGTGAGCCTGTAGAAAGTAGTCCACAGTGGATCGATCTGCGCAGCATCGCGAACATGGCTGAAACTGACTTGTTGGATGTGCCAAAGCAAATAGCGCCGCATCCGCGGGCAATGTTATGGTTCTCAGAGAGGAGCCGCTATGACGCAATGCTGCACGCGAACCTTCCGTTTTTTGTGCTGGATGGGCACAGCGCGGCGAGGGTTGTTCCTCTCAAGAATTTTGATAGAGATGTCCGATCGGCAAGACGCCTCGACATGAAACAACGGACGCCGGCACTCCTTGGAGGTCGTTTTTATGTTTCATCGGCCGAGGATGAAGCTGCTGATACGAAATGTGGTGTGGAAAGCGCAGTTACCTCGACTTACAGAGAGTCGATAAGGTCGAGCCTCCTCAATGAAAAGCCTTGAATATCAATAGGTTACAGTTGGCTTAATGAGGCCTACGTTATAGTAGCGAAGCCGCCCATATGGGCAGAATCCGAGGCCGGGAAAATCGCGAAGCCCCGGCGAGGATTTAGCCATAACGTCTATCATACGAGGCTCACGTACACTATCTGTGCCAATCTCGACATAGGGAGTTTCATCAATGGAACTGGAAAAAAGAAGCAGTTCAATGATGTTGTTGCTCGCAGCTTTGAAGCTTTGGCAGCCGCATTTCCGTTAGCTATCAGCATCGACGCTCATTCTTTAGGGGTTGCAGCTGGAGAAGCATATTAGCAGAAGGATTTTGAATCGGTTGCCACAGAGTATTTACCGGGACATTTATTCGTGGTGTCGTACATTTGGTGGCTCGAGTCCGAAAGCTATCTGACTGCTAGAAAAATTATCTATGCCTGTTATAACTAAACTAAACAGTTCCAGATAAGATCACCTATTGTACTAAGATGACCGTGGGCCAGTAGCGCTGGGGGCTAAAGCCGCGAGGGATGGTTAGTGTATGTACTAAGATGCTGTACTACAAGCCATCCCTCCACAGCCCGTCAGATCATTCGATCTCCTTCAGAATTTTCCTAATTGCAGGCACGTAACCATGCTTGTAGATCTCACCTGAATCCCCTTTCACCTGACCTGCCCTGGTGACCATCCAGCCTTGCTTGTCGAAGAAATCGTCCGAAACCGCAGCTCTTAGGGCTGTAATCTCCATGTCACTGAGAACCCCTTTCAGTGAAGGCAGCAGCTGAACTGACTCGCTCTGTTGAGATATCTCGACCACATTGGGGCGTCGGTCAACAACAATGTCCTTTTGAGATTTCAACAGGTTGAGTTCGGCCAGGTAGCGGCGACGCTCGGCCAAGATCTGCGAAAAAACTGCACGCAGCGCTGGATCGTCGATACGTCGAACTAGCTCATTGTCGCTTGGTACACCCTGTTCCTTGGACTTCGCAGGCAGTTTCCTATCTGTCCCCACACTGGCAGCCCAAGCCTCAATTAACTGCCGAAAGCGAAACCCCCCGGTGTTGCGTATCGTTGAGGCAGATTGAATCGCCCCGGGTTTCCTAGACACTCTCCAGGCTCGCTGCGTAACGCTTTTCAAACTCTACCGGTGACAGCTGATTGTTGAAACTGTGGCGTCGTTTTGGGTTGTAAAACATCTCGATGTAATCGAACACATCATCCCGAGCATCCTGGCGTGTAGTGTAGATTTTACGCTTGATCCGCTCCCGCTTTAGCAGCTGGAAAAAGCTCTCCGCCACAGCGTTGTCGTGGCAGTTACCTCGACGACTCATGCTGGCCACCAGGTTGTTAGCTTTCAAGAAGCTTCGCCAGTCTGAGCTGCTGTACTGGGCGGATTCAACCGGTCGTCGCAACACCTTGATCGAGGTGTTTATGGGACGACCTGCAGGATGGATGCAAAAATTGACGGGCCGGGGAGCGATGCGTTCTCCAGGTGCACCCTCACTTCGTAATGAGATCGAACGGCTATTTTGGCTGCAGATTGCAACAGGCATCACAAGCGAAAAGGCAGCACATGCCGTTGGCGTATCAACCGCGGTAGGTACACGCTGGTTCCGTCATCGAGGCGGGATGCCATTATTCATGTCGAATCACATATCAGGACGATACTTATCGTTTGCAGAGAGAGAAGAGATTGGGCTGCTTCGAGCGCAAAGTGTTGGCGTTCGTGAGATCGCTCGTCGCCTTGGACGAAGCCCATCGACAATTTCACGGGAGCTGACACGAAATGCTGCTACCCGTTGCGGTCGGCTTGAATATCGAGCGTCAGTAGCGCAATGGAAGGCAGAACTGGTGGCCAAGAGGCCGAAACCAGCAAAACTGGTCACTAACCCGCGACTGCACCAGTACGTACGCGACCGCCTTGAGGGCAAGGTTCAAGACGCCGATGGTCGTGAGATTTCTGGGCCTCGGCAAGCGCCCTTCAAAGGCCGAAATAAACCGCATCGCAGTGACCGTAAATGGGTCAATGGCTGGTCGCCTGAACAAATTGCCAACCGACTCCAGATCGATTTTCCGGATGATGAATCCATGCGTATCTCTCATGAAGCCATATATCAGGCGCTCTACATTCAGGGTCGAGGAGCTCTCAAGCGCGAACTGGTGAGTTGCCTGCGCTCAGGACGAGCGTTACGCGTACCGAGAGCCCGATCGCAGGCCAAAGTGTGGGCACACGTCAGCGAGGACGTGATGATCTCCAGTCGTCCTGCTGAGGTAGAAGATCGGGCTGTACCCGGGCATTGGGAGGGCGACCTGATCATCGGTCTGAACCGTTCTGCGATTGGAACTCTGGTCGAGCGCTCAACTCGATTTACCATGCTCGTCCATCTGCCTCGCGAGAAAGGTTATGGGCTAATCCCCCGCACGAAGAACGGCCCGGCGCTGGCTGGCTATGGGGCTGTTAGTATGGCCAACGCATTGAAGAAGACGGTGACTGATCTTCCCATCGAGCTGTGGCGATCCTTGACCTGGGATCGTGGAAAGGAGTTGTCGGATCACGCTCGGTTTACCATCGAGTCCGGAGTAAAGGTTTTCTTTGCTGATCCACATAGTCCATGGCAGCGCGGCACAAACGAAAATACGAACGGCCTTCTACGGCAATACTTCCCGAAAGGCACTGACCTCTCTCGTTGGAGTGCCCAAGAAATACAGGCGGTAGCTCACGTACTCAATACTAGACCTCGAAAAACACTAGGCTGGAAAACACCTGCCGAAGCACTGAATGAGTATTTAAAGTCTGTACAACAATCCAGTGTTGCGACGACCGGTTGAATCCGCCCTGACTGCCTTGATCCGAGTGGATCATCACCTCTTGCTTCGGCTTACGTCTCCAAACCGCCATCAGCAGTGCATCAATGGCTACGTCGCTGGTCATCTGCGACTTCATTGACCAACCAATGATCTGGCGTGAAAACAGATCGAGCACCACGGCCAAATACAGCCAGCCTTCATATGTTCGGATGTAGGTAATGTCTGTGACCCAGACTTTGTTGGGTTCTCTGACATCGAATTGGCGCTTCAGTAAGTTCGGTGAGGCAACGGCTGGTTTACCGCCATATTTTCCCGGCCTCCGTCGATACCCAGTCTGAGAACGTAAACCTTCAAGGCGCATCAACCTAGCTACCCGGTGACGGCCACAGCTCTCACCAACCTCTCGCAGGTCATCATGGATCTTGCGATAGCCATAAACACCACCGCTTTCCAACCAGGAGTGTTTGATCAGTCCAAGCAGTCGCTGATCGTCCTTGGCTCGCGCAGATTTTGGTTCTGATAGCCACGCGTAGTAGCCGCTGGGATGAACCTTGAGCGTCAGGCAAAGCCGTCGAATCGCGTAATGACCCGCTTGCTGCTTAATAAAGGCGTACTTCAGCCGCACTCCTTGGCAAAGTACGCGGCGGCCTTTTTTAAGATGTCTCGCTCCTCCGTCACCCGTTTCAGCTCGGCACGTAGACGACGAACCTCAGCGCTCTGATCATCCTCCTCAACGCGCTGTTCCTGGGGCTTGGTGTAGCGCTTAACCCAGGCATAGAGGCTGTGCACGGACACACCCAATCGTGCAGCCACCTCCGAGACAGGAAGCTGCTTTTCGGTCACTTGCTTGACCGCCTGGATTTTGAATTCTTCGGGATATCGCTGGTTGCTCATGGCACCTCCTAATGGGCCTCATTTTAAGGCTTGGAGGTGTCTACGAAACTAGGGGCGATTCAGATGGCCCTCCAGCCTCAACAGAGAGCTTGGCAATCGTGGCAATCGAGAAATTGCGACTCCCCGTTTTCTGATGAGTCTCCAGGACGCCATGCAGCACGGTCAGGGACTTGGCTTGTTGCTTGGTAGCCTGAGACGCGAGTTCTTCAAAGATCAGCTGCGGATCGATCACGGATGGCCTCCCGTACTTGTTTTGAGGTGGTTGTGATCAGGTCAGAAAGCTTCGCTACCGGCTGCTTCGTAACGCGCTCTAGCGGCTCCATGGCGGCTGGAAGAAGCTTTAGGCCTTCTCCGGCCTCAAGCAGGCTGGAAACCTCGCGGAATCCCTCCATTTGGTTTTTAGGAGACAGCGTCAAAGCCATAGACCTCATCATTGCATTCCCAGCGATGAGCTGGAGGCGATCATCCATTCCCATCAAAATAGGTGCGTAGCCGCCCTGCATGAGGAGATGGTTTAAAGCGCGGGAGCGCTTTTCGATGGCAGGTGTGGCCCTCAGCTCATCGGTCAAATCAGCGTAAATTTCAGCGTTCTCGCACAGCTGAGATATCTGCCACAGCTCACTACGGGTTTCGATGAATGAGATGGGCTGATGGATGTCCTCCAAGGAACCCACAGCTACCAGCTTCGTGCCCGAATCATCTGTGTCCCGGCCCTCTTCGATTGCGACAATCTTGCTGATGATCTGGAAGCAGGAGACCAAGTCTTTCGCGTACTCATCAGCCTCCTTGATCTGCTTTTCGTAGCGCCTTTCAGCCTGTTGCAGCTCCGCATGCAGGAGGAAGGGGCGTTTTTCTTGCTCAGCAAAGTACATTTCGTTGAGCAGCTCATCGCGATCTTGTTCGATCTCAACGGCAAGTGATGAGACCTGAGAGGCTAAATAACTCAGCATGTTGAGGTGGGCCACAAGCGCTGGTAGATAGCGTGCATCCGTGATGAACCAGCGGCAGCGGGGACAGTTTTCTAGGCCGTGTGGGACTGGCCCATAGATGTGGCCTTTACTGCTCCGACCGACAATCTCCCCTCCGTTCCAGCATCCGCCTATGTTGCTCATTTCGTCAGATCGAGCGCTGTTTCCGCCGACAAGGCATAAGCCTATGTGACGCTGCTCCCAGCCAATGGCGTTGCGATTCGCCAACGCAATGTCGATTGCGCCAGCATCAATGAATGCCGTTTTAGAGTGGATCTGACGCATATCAGCGTCCCGGAGGAAGATCTTCAGGCTTTCATCCTGCGCAGCACTGATGCGTCCGCTGGCCAAGTCCATTACCTGGGACACCATCGCCGGGGTTGGCTTGGTGTAGTGCAGAGTCATAATGATCCTGGAGTGCCCAGCAATCAGCTTAGATAGCACTTGAATCGGGACACGCCCCTCCATGGCATAGCACGTCAAAAGCGAAACACGGAGGCTATGAAGCGGGAAATGCGTTTTGACCGGTAGTACATTTAATTCGGGGTCGACAGGCTGCACAAAGCGCAACCTAGAACCGTCTGACAGGGTTTGACCACGTGCGGCAGCCCGATCCTCTAGCGTGGAGAGCAATCGATACCATAGGTTGGGCAGTGTATTGCCTGCAATGGGCTTGTCGCGCTCACCTGGAGCCGCTGTGGGGTCGCGGAAGAGGAAACAGATCGAGCCCATGTCTTTCTTCTGCTCGACAGTTTTGACACTACCAAAGTGCTTCTCTACCAGCTCGGTGCAGGGCGTAGGGCCGTTAATAGTGTTGTATTTCTCTTGCCAGTCCCTCAGGCGTTCCAGCCAGTACAGGACATCTTCGTTCTGCCATGGGATCGTGTAGCCACGCTCACGAGACTCCTTGTTCTGGTCTGCCGTTTTGTTCGTACCGACGTAGAGGCCGGTCATGATTTCACCGATATCCCGGTCGTGGATACGGCAGAAGACCCCTCGTTTCCATGGGTTCGCCTCACGGCCTAGAGAGAACCCATGGCGCTTGTTCAGAATCCAGTCGCCACCCTCGTACCGCCACGTATCTGCCTCACCAGAGTCCAGAAAACGTACCTGATAAGTGCGAAGCGGCAAATGAAGCTTTATGTGCAGCGCCATTGACCTAACGGGAGACCAGATTTCGTAACGATCATTTTTGTAGCGCCATACGCAGTCTGGGTCATCTTCGTCGATGACTGACTGCTCAACCGGAAACCAATCTCCGAAATCCGAGCGCAATTGGCCGGACTGGGATTGAGCCCATTCCCAGTCGCGGAATGTCCCCTGGGCTGCGGGCACAGAATTTCGCGAAGCTCCCGAATGTATGCGTAGGGCAAAGGGTTGTACACGGTCTCGGTGATTACCGTCTTTTCCTTCCCTTTGACAAACGGATTCTTGACCACGGCCATAGGGACGCCATGGTCATTTGGCTCGCTGTAGCTGTGAGTGATGATCCAGCCGAGCAGATCCACGATCCAATTCTGGTTTTTAACGGCAGTCGCGGCGCTCATGGATGCCTCCAGGATTGGCCTCAGCTCCGGCAGCAAACCTTTCTCTGCGATCTGGAAAAACACGTCTGGACTGGCCCCGCCCGGCACCGTGGGGAGGTAATGAGCCATGAACCAATTCATCGCGTTGATTTTCACGCCAATGGAGCCGGTCTGCGTGGCTATCCAGCCGGAAAAGAGCTGACGCCAGCGCTCCCAGGCTTCGCCTCGCTCTTGAACAATCCAGTTGAAGTTCGTGTCCGAAGAGCGACCGTCACGCGAGCCGCGTCGTGTTGTCTTAGTCAAAATTTCTTAACTCTGTACTTTGCTTGTGGCGATTCGAAAGCTGCCAGGATCTCTGGCAACGCTTCGTCCCAATCGTTGAATGGCGAAATGATCTTGCCGCTGTCGGTCAACTCATCGAGCCTCTTTTCAGCGGCTGTAAGCGCAGAAGAAACGTCCGCAACACCTGGTGCGGTATATCTCTTCTGCGAATCTAGGGAGCGGTGATGCATCGCTTTGCGGATGATCTGCGGGGGAACCCCAGCCTTGGTCATCCGCCGACCAAAAGCGTGTCGATGGCCATGGGTAGATCGGCCCTCGGGCTTTGAAACCGTTTCCCCAATTCGCGCCAGGGCCCGCTTGTAATTGCCGTTGAGCGCTTGAAGGGTGTAAGGCTGGCCTGCGGCGGAGTCTTCGTAGGAGACGAATGCGTATGGGTGGTGCCGCTCTACTGTGGTCAGGTAGCGGAGATGCACCTTCCACAGCATCATGAAGAGCACGCTGAAGCGTGGAGGAAACCAGTGCAGTTGGATGTAATTGTCGACGTGGTCAACCATCCTGGTTTTCCACCCAACACGTTTGGTGCCCTGGCGAAGATTTCGGGGCGTTAGCGCGTACTTCTCCCTTAAGTAAGCCGCCCGTGTTGTCGTGCCTTTGCGCCCCCTCCAGTTGTCTGGTGCCTTGCCTTCCTCTGGGTGATAGACACGAACCATGGCGCCACCCTCGATCAGTGGGTGATCTTCGACATCCACTACCCATAGGTGCTGTGCGTCGCTCTCTCGCAAACCCGCGCCATGCATCATGATCAATATCAATTGATCTCGTACTGCACACCTAGGATCAGAAGCTCCACCGAAGCCATCCATGTACATCGCTTGGAACAGCTTCTCAGGGAATGCCACGGCATCATCATCAGCGTTGCTGAGCGTGCGCCGGCCTCGAATATTCCTTGCCTGATCCACGTTCTCCGAGAGCGCCTTGCTTCTAATGTGCCCTAGGAAATCATTGCTGTTACGGCGATGCCAGGCAGCGAAGTTAAGTCTCTGATCATAGGTACTGGCGGTCATCAAGGGGTTCATGGCCGGAGCGTCGTACAGATCAGCCAGATAGTCTGTGAAGCCCTTGAGAACTGAAACGTGACGGTTGGATGAGTTGCGACTGGCTGGAACCCACCCTAGACCAGATGGATCTAGGCCATCATCTCCAACCGTTCCGGTATAGAGGCGTGAGGCAAAAGCCTGGAAGAGGGCGCGGGGATCAGAGAAGTGGTGCTGGTTGGCCTCCATGTACTCCAGCAGCAGCTTTGTGGCCTGGGTGACCGAACGCTGCCAGCTAGGACTCAGGTGGTGGTTATCCAGGAGGTAGTCAACCAGCACGAGGACACCACTCCATGCTCAGTTATCAAGACAGGGATCTCGCTCTGGATTCCCGTATCGTCAACCACCACCTTCGCTACTACCTGAACCACCGCCATCCAATGCACCCACCCAAAAAGGTGCGGATGGTACAGATAGTACACGTATAGGTGTCAACACTTTGATTTCTAGGGGGAGGTAGAGCTAGGTTTTACCTCTAATCTAATGCACTTAGTATAGTTTTAGGTGATACCAATAATAGTCATTTAGTTTAGTTATGTTTTTTTCATTTTTTTGAGGAGCGGGGCGGTTATCCCCGGTCTGCGGCCTGGATGTTTGCCCGCAGAGAGAAGACGTCCATCCCTGAATAATTCCAGCCCACGGTTTTGTAACGGGCGTTGAGGGCTGTAAGAAAATACTCGGCCTCTTCCGTATGCATTTTGAATTCGCCAGCTTCCGGGTCAAACACAGTGATTCTGGGCTCGTGCTCATGAGCGGGCAACGTCGTAGCTGCTAGGCAGTGGCCATCATTGAAACCGGTTAACGCAATAATGTAGTGCCCAGGCGTGGCAATCAGAGAGGCCAGATGCTCCTCGTCGAGCCCGCCGGACACTGTAGCCGCGTTTAACCCATGTTCATTGAACAGCGCCTGGGTGGCAGCACGCGAAACGGCCTCCGGCGATAAATTGCCTAGCGTGGCCAGTGCCTTGGCGTGTTCACCTACATAGTTTCGCTGAATGGCGAACGCCGTCTGCAACCCGTCGTTCGTCACGAGGCAGCCGTTTTTATTAATAGGGCTTTTATTCGGTCGCTGCATCACGCCTTCAAGCCATGTAAGGCTCAGCCCCACACAAGCGCCGTCGCCGATAGCGGCTGATAATTTCAAACTTTTTGCGACTTTCTCAAGATCGAATTCGTTGTGCGGAAATGAACGCAACGCTTGCTTGAGCCTAGGCACAGCAACCGCAGCACCCACACAATCGATATTTGAAATGTCCGGACGCTCTACTATCGCACTAGAGGTCTTGGCTTTATTATCCGGAGCTTTTGCAGAGCCTTCAGTATTACTTTTGAAAGCATTACTGGCCCAGGTTGCTATAGTGCCGAGTTTGTTCATGTGAGTGGCCATCTAGTAAAGGGATTATTTTTTGGGACCTTGATGTTATTGAGTGGGGAAATTTGAAGGGAGGTTCCCTTGACGTCGGCGAGCGCTTGCGCGCGATGAGTAAACCGATGCAGCACCAAGTGCCGGCATTCGTGTAAAGAGGCTAACCACGCCTTTAAATCAGGATCCATTGGTTCGCATAATGTATCTTATGTTAAACGAGGTGCTATGTAAGAAATGTTCATGAGGCTCTTAACGCACATTAGCCAGTCGCGAAATTATGAGCATCACTCAAAAATGCACATAACCTATTGATTTTGATGAATAAATTACCATTTTAGAATCTGCCTCTGCAAATTAATGAGACATTTAGTGCCGCCTAAGTTAGTGCCGCCTAAGTGGGTTTCTGATGAGTCACGAAAGGCATATCAGCCGTTACGGTCGGGTTTTTCATCCGATATCCGTACCTGGCAATCAGTGCCTTGGCGAGCGCGGGCTTGACGATCAAGTATGTGCAATTCATTTTTCTGCTGCCTGCCGAATACCGGCTGGTACTCAATAACGACATTGATGCCTGGGCGACATGGCCCCCCTACACCACGGTGGTCACCTCACAAAGCCACGTCCGGGTCCTGGTCAGCGGTAAGGAGTTACTGAGCAATTACCTGTACTTCGCCGCCACCAGCCAAGCCATCGCCAACAAACGCCCGCAACTGGATGACTTCGTGGCCCGGGTCGATCGCGCCTATGGCTGGGACAATACGCACCCGAAGGAATACGCCGCCGCCCAATCCAAAATCACCGGCCGGCCGTTGGCGGTGCACCTGGAGGTGGCGAAAGACACCCAACTGAACCCCGTGGTGATTGACGACAGCGTGATCAGGGGCCTGCAAGCGACTGCAGATGCCTATCAAAAAGAAGGCCTGCTGCCCAAGCGCATCGCTGTGTCCCAGGGTTTCGATACCAGCTTTAACGCCAAACGTTTTCCCACTTCCCAAGCATCACGCTAAGCAAGGAGCCGCAGATGAGCCACGTCGTATGAAACTGGGCGCTATGGTCCACGGTGTCGGTCAGGGCTGGGGCGAATGGCGCCATTCGCAGGCGCAACCGAATGCCAGTACGAACTTTGGCTTCTATAAACAACAAACCGAACTGGCTGAAGGTGCCAAGTTCGACTTCGTGTTTATCGCCGACAGCCCGCACATTTAAGCCAAATCCAGCCCGCACTACCTCAACCGCTTCGAGCCGCTGACCATTCTCTTGGTCCTCGCAACGTTGACCACCCGTATTGGCCTGGTCGCAACCGTGACCGTCAGCTACAACGAGACCTACCAGGTAGTGCGCCAGTTCCCCTCTGGACCATATCAGCGGCGGCCGCGCCGGCTGGAACGTGGTCACCTCCCGGCTAAGCGGCACCGCCGACAACTTCGGCAAAGCCGAGCACCCGCCCCACGCCGTGCATTACCGCATCGCCAAGGATCTCTTAAACGTGGTCAAGGGCTCGTGGTATTCTTGGGGAGACGACGCCTTTGCCTACAACAAGCTGAGCGGCCAGTTTTTCACCCCCGACAAGCTGCATGCGCTGAACCAAAAAGGCGAATTTTTTTCGGTCAAAGTCCCGCTGAACATCGCCCGCTCGCGTCAGGGCCAGGCGGTGATTTTTCACGCGGACACCTCTGAAGATGGGCGCAATTTTGACGCCGAGCATTCCGATGCAATTTTTGTGCATGTGGAGACTATCGAAGAAGGCAAGGCTTAATCGGCTGACTAAAATACCGCGCCAAGGGTTTTGGCCGTGATGCGGGCAGCCTGTCGATTTTGCCGGGCATCCGCCCGATTGTCGAGCGCGATGCCACCGAGGTGGAAAGTCGCTATCAGCAGGCCGTGGATCTGGTCACCGTCGATTCAATGTAGCAGTTTATGCTTTTCTAGACCGACTTGTGCTCCAGCGCCACCCAAATCAGCGGCCCGTTCATCTCCGCACAGGGTATTAGGGCCCCCGATCGTCAAGTGCTCACCGATGATGCCGGTTCGCCATTTTCAATGCGTCCCAGCCCTGAGAAGAGCCGTGGGTCTGGATAATAGCCTTGTACAGACCTACCGGTTTAACGGGCTCGGTGGAGCATTAAACCGGTACTCTGAGAGTGATTGCTTAGCTTTAACTTATAAATCACCTTGTCCTTATTTTTTATACTCCTCAAAGGTCGTATTAGATACTTAGAAAGTATACCTAACCAGCAGATAGTCTTATGTTTTCAATATAAAAATATTTGAATTTTGATTTCAAATATCAACCTAGAAATCTTTTAAGCGCAGGGCTGTCGTTAGGTACTTCAGGCTTGAATAGATGCGCATCAGAAAACGCGCTTTTGAATGCTCCGCGACTTGAGAGTCTTGAAATATAATTATCAAAAACATCACCTTCGCACAAACTGTACGACTTTGCCCATAATATGCAGTGTCCGAAAACACAGTCAGCTGCCGAAAAATCGCCGCAAATATAATTGTACTTTTTCAATCGTTCGATTATCTGCGGTTCAATTTGCTCTTTTATTTTACGAGCATAGAGTCCGGCAACCCTAGAATCTCTATCTGCCGCAGACAAAACATGAGTATGAATTCTTATCTGCCACAAAGCCATATCAAATGTAGAGCAAGCAAAAAAAATCATTTGCAAAAAATCTGCGCGCTTTTCATATTCTGAAATTGAAGGCGATAGCTGAGCAGCTGGGAAGCAGTCAGCGATAAAAATAGTAATTGCTCCACTCTCTCGAACAAAAAAAATATTTTTGCCATCATCTACTTTTAAAACTGGAACTGCATTGGAAGGATTTATTTCTGAGAAAGAATCCCCATATTGCTCCGCATCATAAAGATCAATTGTTACAACGTTAAACTTTATGCCAGTAATTTCATTCAAAATCCACTTTATCCTCGCGCTACGAACGCCAGGATAATGATACAGAGTAAATTTAGAATCGCTTATATTCATTTCATATCTCATTTTCTGCAATTGTGCTAGTGTGATTTGGTTTTGAAATATATTAATGATATCGAATTTTAATTACGGCCTAGCAGTGTATTTTTCTGTTTACACTTGAGTAACACTTAAGATTGATTATCGCACGCAGTTCATACTCTACGAGTGGTTTGTCATTTTTATGAAGGCTCTGTTCATAAAACTTTCATATGCCTTGAAATTTGCACAGTGAGGGATTTTCCATCTTTAGAACAGTTCAACCTCGGTGTTTATTCCACGAACAGACGCATTTAGGGAAACTCTGAAAAAGACTTACTGAAATTAGGCCAACTAGCCGCCTTTTACATTCAGGACCGAATCAGTGATGTAACCAACGGTAGCGTTTGCCAAAAACGTGATACCAGGAGCGACCACCCATGCGGTGCCATACGGTGGATGGCATTAACATCCATCAGACCTACCAGCAGAACAGCTTAGGAAGCGGCTGCCATTTAATAGCCGTCAAGCCAGCTTGAAGAACGCTTATGGAGATGTAATACGGACTCAAATCACAGACGGCGCTCTCGAATTCCGATCACGGCTGTGATGGGCGCATATTCTGCCGCTCTACCTTGCCAGCATGAGTTCCGAATTCGAAACAAACCAAAAAATTTGAACTCCATCTGGCAGATCTTAAGCCTTTGCACGAGTGTTAGTCGCGACGCGAGCAGCATTAATTTTACAGTGACGTTCCAAAGCAAATCTATCAATGCTCGGATAGTCTGTCTAATGCTTTGCGAAGCTTCGCTCACGTTATCTAACAGAGCTTCCAGACGAACCAAATGCTTGAAAATACATCGCGCATGTGTCGTAACCTCATGACCTTAACGACAGGTCAGAAATAGAAGCGGCTAAATCGGATTTACCAATGCTACAAGTGATGCAACGACTTAATTTATAACGGGTGATGTATCCGGCAGGTGTCGTAAAACCATTATTTTGTATCAAAGGATATCTCTCGCTCAAATGAATACATTCAGATACAAACCCACGCCCCTTTGAAATTGTTAGCACATCCGTGTATCACGTACAAAATTTTTTGTAATTGCGTCTGACTATTGCTAATGACGCATATCCACACAGGCACGACGTTCCGGCGGAGCTTGGGAAAGGCCTACATTTGTATCCGCTTGTATCAAGCATGGTTCCATACAATCTTTAATGCATTTCGTTGATGAGTTCGACACAAGCTAGATACAAATTGCGGTTCAAATCGCCCTGTCGCCCACTGCGTAACCATGCACAAGAGAATCAAATGAACACGATATTTAAAGGTCTAGCTCTTGCAGCAACATTGGCAAGCGCCACCGCGGTGCTCGCTGATCCAGTCAAGCCGACTGTTGTACTCGTACATGGCGCATTCGCCGATTCGAGCAGTTGGAACGGCGTAGTGAAAATTCTGGAAAAAGATGGCTATCCAGTAATCGCTGCCGCTAATCCTCTTCGCTCTCTTAAAGGGGACGCGCAGTCAGTGGCCGATGTTCTGGCTAGTATAAAAACACCTATAGTGCTCGTTGGGCACTCTTACGGTGGACCGGTAATCTCAGAAGCTGCCTATGGCAACCCCAACATCAAAGCGCTCGTATACGTAGCGGCTTTCGCACCTGAAGCAGGTGAATCAACCGCCGAGTTAGCTGGACGCTATCCCGGTGGCACACTAGGCCCAACTCTCGCTCCTCCAGTCGCTTTGGCTGATGGCGGAAAAGAGTTGTACATTCAGCAAGACAAATTCCACGATCAATTCGCAGCGGACGTTTCCAACGCCGACGCAAAACTGATGGCTGCAACTCAGCGACCTGTGACCACGGCGGCATTGAACGAGGCGTCAAGCGAGCCAGCATGGAAGACGATTCCATCCTGGTTTGTCTACGGTGACAAAGATAAAAACATTCCAGCTCAAGCGCAGTCATTCATGGCTGAACGAGCGCATTCCAAGAAAACCATCGTTGTGCGCGGCGGTTCGCACGTTGTGATGGTGTCGAACCCGAAAGTTGTCGCAGGTCTGATCGAGACTGCTGCAAAGGCCAGATGACGAGTAGCGTCGCCCTCGAAAGAGCGCGTCAACTCTATGATGAGCATTATCCGCAATGCCAGATGCTAGGCAGACAGTCGGCGGTGTAGCAAAACCCTTCAAACCATATATGTAGGAGTGTTAGCGGTGACCAGAAAATGGCTTGTTTTATCTGCTGCTTCAAGTTTCCTGTTAGCAGGCTTATCCATCGTTACCTACGCGGACTCAACCGCAGATCCACACGCAGAGCTTTCTCCGATTTTCGGGGTAGCACTACCGCCTGGTTACCGTGATTGGCAATTTGTGAGCATTGCACAGGAAAACGGAGATAAACCTGATATTCGAGTCATCCTGGGAAATGATATCGCCATGAAAGCCTATCGAAACGGGACGCTCCCGTTTCCAGACGGTGCCATTATCGCGCGGCTGGCTTATAAATATGAATCCTCAGTCCGAAATAATGCCGTCTTTGGTCGCGATCAGTCATTCATAGCTGGAGAGCCTACAAACGTCCAGATTGAAATTAAGGACTCCAAACGCTATGCCAACACTGGCGGTTGGGGATACGGCCAATTTGAAAATGGCAAAGCTAACAAAAGCGAGCCATTAACCAATAGCTGCTCCGCTTGCCACACGAAGCTGCCTCATGCTACCGATTTGATTTTTACAAACTATTCCAAATAAGTTTTAGTTTAATGGTAGCGTAAAATTTCAAGCCTCGGCATCGCGATACGACGAGGCTGATAACGAACTTATTTATTTTGATGAGATCCTTCAAGCATAGTAAGCATCAAGGCCTGAATCGGGAACTTATCCAAAATTTAAGTCACAGTCTAAAAGGTAGTACGGGGCACTGTAGCTGCCATGCGTTGACGTTCATTTGCTCAGCCGTCCGGACTAAAGTATTAACTTAAACCGCAGCATGGTGGCTAGCTGCGGTGATCTGATGCATGTTGTAAGCCATGGAGTGAGCGGTGGACGTTTGTGCCTCGGCGGCGGCCGCGATCCCGTTCACCTGTTCAGCTAACTCCTTGACCTGCTCAAGTATCTTTTCAAGTGCAGCCCCCGGGGCGGGGGATGGGTTTGGCCGCCGCCGGCGGTCGGTGTTGGCCGTCATCCACAAATCCACGGGCTGTGTTAGGGGATAGATCAAGGGATCCCCGTGCAGGCGGTGGGGTTCGTGGATGATCGGTGCTTCTGCAGGTGCCGGCGGCGCAGGTTGCCACCGGAAGGTGGCCGTGCCCTGCCCTGCTCTTTCCCGCGGCTGATCGCGAACCTGATGCACGTCGGTCGGCACGCCCGGGCCGGCGTCTTGGTCTCTAATGAGGCTACTTTAAGAGCGTTGGGGATGGATCGGTTCACGAACGGGTTGCAGGCCACGCATCCGCTCATCGAAAACAATGCGTTTGAGCATGTAGAGCGCGACCAACTCGCCGCCAACCTCCGTACTCCAAGCCTGCTGGATCGACCCATACAAACGATCTATTTCCAGCATTTAACGTCGATAACTCTCGACCTCAAGAATTAAGCGACGGACGTCCGAATCAGCGTGCTTAGTCCAAAAATCGCGTAGCTCTGACTGGGTGACTGACCGAAAAGGTGGAAGATCGCGAGCCATACAAAATGTCTGTACAAATGAACAGTATTTGCACGGATACCTAATCGAGCCAAGTATTGAAGAGCTTGCGACGACTAACATCGCCGCGAAATTGGTCAATCTCACACTTTTCCAAGCCTTGGTCATATTAAGAGCAAATCCACCTGGCCAGTCACTAAGGGACATATCCGACGGGAAAGCTCACAAGGCTCTTAAGTGGTGATAAAATACGTTATCACCACAAAAACACGAGGCAGGTCGGTTGGACAATTTAGAGCCAGATCACGACGAATTCTGTAAACAGGCTGAAAAAACCTGAACTCACTCGCCGTGCTCGTATATCTGGTGACAGAACACACTGTGTGCGCGGGACAAATTCGTCTTTCC
The DNA here is from genome assembly GCF_001647715.1 of Pseudomonas antarctica. Taxonomy (NCBI): domain Bacteria; kingdom Pseudomonadati; phylum Pseudomonadota; class Gammaproteobacteria; order Pseudomonadales; family Pseudomonadaceae; genus Pseudomonas; species Pseudomonas antarctica. Next base: position 88,006 of record NZ_CP015601.1, on the reverse strand, counting down.
TGGAACGGACACTCACGCCGGCATTTGGATCGATGGCCAGCGCGTGGGGTATGTCAGCTACGGGGTAAAGCCGCTCGACGATGGTCTGTACATCAACAAAATCGAGATTGATCCGGCGCACCAGAAAAAGAGCATTGGCCTGGGGGTGTTGTGGCACCTCTGGCTCACGCACTTGGTACCCATTATGCCCATCAGTCAATTCGGCGATTCGGGCAGATTCTGGAGCCTGGCCCGGCGCCGATTTGCCGCCGCCGGCGGATTGATCGGGCCGGAGTTGCGCCCGTCCGAACAGGACGACGCCAAACAGCACTAGCAGCACCTGGTGTCCGAGCTCGACCACTTGCGGGAAATCCGCGAACTGAAAGCCTCTCCCGAGTGGCCCGCTATCGAGGCGCGCATAAAAGCGAGCGAACCGTCATGAGCCAGAACCTGATTGCCGGCGGCGCCGCCGAACGTCGCCTGACCGCTGCTGAGTTCCAGCAGCTGGCCCACGTGCCAGCAGCGGCGGATTGGTTCGCCAATATCGATAACCCGCGCACCCGCCGCGCCTATCAAATTGACCTGGCCGACTTCTGTGGCTTCGTCGGGCTCATCGGCGCCGATTAGCTCCGCGCGGTCACTCGCTCGCACGTGCTGGCATGGCGCGCCAAGTTGGAACAGCGTGGACTGGCCGGGGCCACCATTCGACGCAAACTGGCGACGGTGGCTAGCCTGTTTGGCCACCTCCTGGAGAACAACGCGGTCGCCGGCGGCAATCCCGTGCACGGTGTGAAACGGCCCCGTGTCGAAACCAACGAAGGTAAGACGCCTGCACTCGGGGACGGCCAAGCCAAACTGTTGCTTGAGGCGCCGGACGCCGAAACAGTAAAGGGGATGAGGGATCGCGCAATATTGGCAGTGCTGCTGTACCACGGCCTGCGCAGGGAAGAGGCCGCGCAGTTGATGACCGGCGACTTGCAGGAGCGCCGTGGCATCAAACACCTGCAGGTTAGAGGGAAGGGCGGTAAGACACGCTATTTGCCACTGCACCCGGTGGCTGCTGAGCGAATCCATGCATACCTGGAGCGAGACAATAAACGCGAACCCGGAAATGGTCCGCTGTTCCGCTCGATCCGTGGCAAGACCACCGGCGCCGGCGTGACGGGTAACGGCATTTACGAAGTGGTGGCTCAGTGGGCACGGGCCGTGGGGATCGAGGTCGACGGGTTGGGCGTGCATGGACTGCGGGCGACGGCCGCGACCAACGCCCTAGAGCATGACGCCGATATCGCCAAGGTCCAGGTGTGGCTGGGGCATGCCAATATCAGTACCACACGCCTGTACGACCGGCGCTTACAGCGACCGGAGGATTCACCAACCTACAGAGTGAAGTATTAACACCGAGCGCAAATGTACCGCACGTCACATATTTGACCTCGCCAGCTATTTCGCCATTGGCTGTTCAAAAAGGATTTGATACCTATATTAAGGAGTCAACGATGGATAAAACCTACGATATGAGCCTTATCAACCAACGCGGTTGGGCCGTTTCTCCTATGTGACGGTTTAGCCGCACTACTCGATTCCTGTTTTTAGAGGAGGCGTAATTTGATCTTGGAGTAAACGACATGACGGCACCTTTTAATTTCTATGCCCCCAACCAAATGCCAGACGGCACCTGGATCTTTGGAGCAGCAGCAGCCAACAAGCGTGTGGCAGATGCAGGCGGCCACAACGCTCTGGCCATCAATCTTGTGCAGATGGCTTTCAACAGGCGGTAGGTCTCCACAAGGCCAAACGCTGACTAAGGCGGAAAAAAAACGGCCCCCGCACTTTGGCCAAGTGCGGGGCTTTTTTTGATGTATAGTTGCTACAGCTCGACGGTAAACTCGGGGTTTGGAGTGCATGTCGACTACCTGGACAACATTGAGGTCGGTGACGGGTTGGGCGTAGACGGTCTGCGGGCCACAGCCGCGACCAATGCACTTGAGCATGACGCAGATATCGCCAAGGTCCGAGTCTGGTTGGGCCACGCGAATATCAACACTACCCGACTCTATGATCGGCGCCCCAGTTTAGGCCGAGGCTTGGTGTGCAGTTGATCCATTTCCTATGCGTTGAGAGCTGAGCTGACCAGCTCGCGAGCGTGCGCGGCATCAGAGGCGTATCCCTCGATGACCAACCACTCGCAGGTGTGGGCCACCTCTGAACTTTTCACTGCTGCCTTTAACGTGCCGATCAGCCGTTTGTTGAGTCCGCCCGGCTGAACGGTTTTGGTCTTAGCTGCCATGGTTGGCTTCCTGTGCTTCTGCGTCAGCGCGGCGCTGAGCTTCGATATCCTGATATTCAGCGGTATCGATTCCCCCGCAGCGCTCGATCAAAGCCATTTCTTTGCAACTAGTGCGCAGCTCCTCAATGGGTATTGTCGGGTCGTCATCCACAGGGGTTGTAACCCACCGTGTCCTCGTACCACGCCGCAAGCTATGCCTGGTCCATGCTGTCGAAATCAATGTTCAGCACAGCACGAGCTAAAACGTTCGCGTTTGGCAGCGCATCATTGTCCCACGGGTTTTTGTCCAACCAGCTTTCAGCTGCCAAAGCTTTCAGTGCAGCGAGCTGCGTTTAATTAAACAAAAGCCCTGAATTGCCGGTTAAGAATGATCATTCTTGTTTCCCTCAATAAATCGTATTAATGAGTAAATATCACCTTACTCGGAAATAATGCAGAAGAATTTATTTCCCGCTCGGGTAATATTTTGATGCATCTTTTAGGCGGTCATTTATAGCCTGTAATGCTGCGGCCTTCCGAGACAGAAGGTCTTGATTGACACCCGTCTGCTGGATTGCATCGCGCTGAGACAGGCCGTCGACGAAATGTGCACGCAGCGCTGCCTTAAGCACCTCCCCTCTAATTCCGGTAAACGAAAGTAGCACGTCGAAGTGCTGAGACGTGGCCATGCCAGGGATCAACCCTGGCTCTTTGACCTGCGACATCGAAACTCCAAACACAAATGGACTGGATAATTTATCCGTAATCGACAATATTTATCTCAGCAATTGCGGAAAAATTGAGACCTATAACGCCACCTCAAAAGCTCGGCGGATGACGCTCTGGTCAACACCGGTGATAGGGATAACGCCGTGATAGCGCTATGGGCGTGCCAGGCGCATGGCAGGGCTTGGTTAGTTGATTGAGAACGTTATCCGCTTCCTAGGCGGATCTAGCTTTTTTTGCAGCGAGCCAAGGTTATTCTCCCTGCCACGCTAAACAGTTCAGATCACTTACTCCCAAGGTGATGGTAACAGCGAGCGGTGGCTCGGATTTGAACTGGCAGAAGTTGGCGACGTATCTGGAAAGGCCGTCAATTGGAAGAAGGGCTCTGCTTCAAGCGCATTACTCTGGTTGGAGGATCCCGCCCTTCCACTGCTGTTTTCATTACGATAAGACGCATATTGCCAGTGCGGGGGGGCTATATCAGACGAAGGTCGGTTATTGCTTTGCGCAACTCCGGCACTGCGCAATTCATGCTCAATGCTCAAGAGCATTCCGCGCATTTTGCCCATATATTCCGGGCTGTAAGTGTTATCGGCGTTATCGGGTTTGGCATAGATAGTAAATTGAGCCCCTAAGCAGACGCGCTGCTGTTCGGGAGACATGTTAGGGTGCAAGCGACTCATGTCTGTGACTTTCCACTTGTCGACAGGGCTGTCGTCAGCTTGCAGTATCTTGCCGATGGTATTAAAGGCGGCTGCTACATGATCAGGTGCAACGCTTAGATGAATCTTGTCGCCAGCAAAATCCCCTTGGCTTTTGGAGTTGACGCGATCCATGTGTATGAACGCATCAACGCCAGTTGCTGCGGATTGATTGAATGCGGTCCATCCACTGTGACGTTGTCCCCGGGCACTCATTGCTACTTCGTATGTAGGAACTCCATGGTTTAGCGCGAAATGCTTCTGGGTCTTGGCGGCCACCTCACATTTACTCATACGAAGCAGTTCGTCACCAGCGTTTTTCTTGAGGGGCGGTGGAGGCGCATATGTGTTAAGTGTCAGGCCGAGCTTGGGTCTAATTCCAGGCATTATTTTCATCACCATTGCGTGAGTAAAACGGGAAAATGAGTTTATTGTGACGGTTGGGCGTAGAAGCTTACGTTTTCGCGTCTACGGATTCATCCTCTTCCTCCTAGAAACGCAACGCCTTTTGTTTTTTATGAGTGGGTAATCAATGATGTGAGGTTCCAAATATAATTTGGATTTCAATTAGACCACTACAAAAATGCCCTTATTGAGCATTTGCCAGAGGCTGTCGACAAAACCCTCAAGGATCGCGAGGCTGAGAAGATCAAAGCGGCGAAAGCCAAGATCCTCTCGAACTGGAGCGGCGCAGCTGACACCAGTATCGAAGGCCGACACATCTACGGCAGCATGGATGCACAATTTACCCTGGTCGAATTCAGCGACCTCGAGTGTCCATATTGCAAGCGCTTCCATGACACGCCTAAGCAAATGGCAGATAAGTCCGATGGACGAATTAACTGGGAATGGCAGAACTATCCCTTGGCATTCCACAACCCGGTGGCCGAGGTGGCTGCGCATGCGGCTGAGTGCGTGGGCGAAATTGCCGGCAACAAAGCCTTCTGGGCATTTACTGGCGAATGGTTTGCTCGCACTCAACTGAACGGTCAAGGCGTCGAGGACGTAGAGCGGCTTGTTCAGGAGGTGGGCGCGCCACTTGAAGATTATCGTCAATGCATGGACAGCGGGAAATATAAGGCCTTGATCGAAAGCCAGGCGAAGAAAGGCACGAATATGGGTGTGACCGGCACGCCAGCAACTGTCGTGGTCGACAACCTTACAGGCAACAAACTGCTTGTGAAGGGCGCTCAAAGCACACAGGTACTGCTCCAAACCATGCAACAGCTGGTAAAAATGCGCGACGAAGCACCCAACCAGGAGAAGTCGGATACCCCTGCTGAAGGCGCGGCCATTGAGGGGAGTGCTGAGTAGCGTGGATGAATGCACTCAGGGATTGTGGTCACAGTAGTGAAAAGCCGCTCGTTTATGTCCCTGGCCCTGACTTCGTAAATTGCAGACTACAACCCCGCTCCGGCGGGGGTTTTTATGTTTGGGATTTTTGCGAGCAGTGGTGAACTGAGCATCCAGAAAAAGGTTTAAGCCTGAGGACGTAATAATGCTGCACATTGAACGCAAGGTTGGGGAATCGATTCGCTTCGGCAACGACATACTGTAGTGGTAAACAACCTTCAAATACACCATCTCAATTGCCATAGGCGGCATTACGCCGAAAAAGAAGTTGTATGACCGGGTGTCGAAAAATGCCTTTGAAAAGCTCGAGCTGAATGCAGGGAAACTTGCACGCTCAGTTCTTCGGGGGCTGGGCGCGGGTGACCGCGTCTGGCTACCCAACAATCATATGCTAAGCCGGTCTGGCTTATGTACACTTCCTGTTCCATTGCGCCCAAAACCCTAATACTCACTCACGCCGTTCGGACACTCTTTGGTCATAGCGCTTGGCGCACTGTGTGCCTGGGGAACGGAGCATATGCAAACCGTCGAACGTATCAGTGAGCGTCGAACGAACATCATCTCTAAATGGAACCTCCATTCAAATTTCCCCACTCTCCAATGTCCCTAAAAATACCCCATTCCTAAATGGCGACTCACATGAACAAACTTGGCAATATAGCAACCTGGGCCGGTAATGTTTTCAAAAGTAATCCCGAGGATTCTGCGCAGGCCCAGGCTAAAAAAACCAAGGCCTCAAGTCAGACCGTCGAGCGTCCGGACATTTCAAATATCGATTGGAAGGCATTGACAAACGGTTTTACGAAATCTGCGCCTTGTCCGAGCTGAAAAACGCGCTGCGCTCCGGTGATATCTGGGTCAAGGGTTCTCCGCAGTTCCGAGAACTTGAAGATTACCTACTGCCACCCGCGAAGTTTGCCGCACTCAAGAAGGAACAGGCGCTGCCATTGGCGATCAACCCCAACAGCGACCAGTACCTGGAAGAGCGCCTGCAGCTGCTCAATGAGCAGTTAGCCACCGTCGCCAAATTGGCGAAGGACAACGAACTGCCCGACGCGATCCTTACTGAGTCCGGACTGAAAATCACGCCGTTGGATGCGGCGGTACCGGACACCGCTCAAGCGCTGATCGACAGGATCAGTCAGCTACTACCACGTATCAAATCACCGAGTTGCTGATGGCCGTGGATGAATGGACGGGGTTCACCCGTTACTTCACCCACTTGAAGGATGGTGCCTTGGCCAAGGATAAAACCCTGCTGCTATCCGCGCTACTCGGCGACGCCATCAACATTGGCCTGACCAAAATGGCCGATTCGAGTCCGGGCATGACCTACACCAAGTTATCGTGGCTACAAGCCTGGCACACCAGCGACGAAACGTACTCGGCGGCATTGGCCGAATTGGTCAACAGCCAGTTCAACCAAACCTTCGCGGCCAACTGGGGAGACGGCACCACCTCATCGTCCGATGGTCAGCGCTTCCGCGCAGGCGGTCGAGGCGAAAGCACCGGGCACGTCAACCCGAAGTACGGCAACGAACCGGGGCGGCTGTTCTATACCCACATCTCCAATCAGTACGCACCGTTCAGCACCCGAGTGGTGAATGTCGGTGTTCGGGATAAGCAACGACAACGCCTACTCGGAATCGCTGTTTAGAACGCTGAAATACTGCCCTCAATGGCCCCCAGGCAGGCTTCGCCAGCCTGGACGCCGCACGGGCGTGGGATTTTACGCGCTGGTACAACAACGAATATCCGCACAGCCAAATCCGCTTCGTCACACCCTCTGAGCGACACCGCAAACCGGATCATCAGATCCTGGCGCGGCGGCACGAGCTGTACGAGCAAGCGCGAAAGCCGAGCCCGGAACGCTGGTCAGGACAAACGCGAAACTGGAAGCCAGTAGGAACGGTACTGTTGAATCCGGATCGAGAGCAGCACGTTGAGAAAAGAGCGGCATAGTTAGACGCGACAACCACCTTGAAAAAAACACTAGGTCCGATAAGCTTCGCCGACCCCGAAAGGCGAGTGAGCTTTGGGTTTGTCACCACGACTTCGGGCAGCCACACGATGATTGATCCTAGGCCTGAAAGGCTGTCACCACTGGTGTATGCAGCGCTTTAGGGATTTAACCATCAAGCAGGGTCGGTGCTACAAGGAACGCACCGTCCCCCAAATGTTTGCCGTCCCACTCAGGAACCTCAGCGCCGATCGCTCCACTCACTAGCTGTCATCCACTTCGCGCTGAAATCACTCGCTATGTATCCCACCTCGAACTATCCAGCTCGCTATAACCAGGTTCTTGCACAGCCGCCAGCGATCACCGGCGCCCAACAACCTGCCACTGCTCCCGTGGTCAGTTTCCCGCAGTGGCTTTACCAGCAGTCAATCAGCAAGCGATCACTGGATACCCTGGCACAAAAAGGCCAATCGGGTACCGCTGATGAGCAGGCGTTGGCACAGCTCTTCCAGAATAATTTAGGCAAAGGCCCCATCAGCCTGAAAACGCCGCCCACGTTGAATAGCCCGCACGCCGTTTACGAAGCGAATGTCATGGTGAATGGTGCCAAAGTGACTATTCGTGGCAGTTTCAGCGTGGATGCAAACTACGGGTTCGAATTGCACGCACTGGGCACTCATGATGGCCCGAGCGGGAAGTATGTGGGTATTAAACTTCCCACCGTGCAGCCTTTGCCGTCGCCCAACGCAATGGGGTCTTCCAGCCAAAGGCCGCAAGGGGCCAGGACCGGGCTCAATCAAGCATTGATCAATCAGAACCGTTGCCCGGCAGAACTTGATCATCGACAGAATGACGTGGGCGCGACTCAGCGCGAGTCAAGTTGGGCTGTCAAAACGCTGGAAAATATAAGTCCGGCGCAAACAAAGTTGTTTCTGACGCATATCTACAATTTGATCGCGACCACCCATAATTACAAGCAGGTGTACGACACTCACTTACGTCAGACACCTGGCATGACTACGGCGACGCATGCCGCGCAGATGGCGAGATTTAGTCATGCAGACGCAGTAAAAAAGGATATTAATGAAGGGGTTAAACGACGAGAGCCCGCAACTCAGCTGATAAAGCGCCTGCTGGATACGCTGGACTTCAAACAGATGATCGACCTTACAGGAGCGCTGTTGGAACTTACCAATCCAGGACTGCACCATGCCATGCGTGAACAGCCTTTCTTTACCGATCGCGGGCGCACAATGCGGCGCCAAGACCAGGTTCGAGACAGCAGCCTGTTTAACCGCCATGCCGGTATTGCAGACGAATTGCATCGTCGTTCGTCAACGGAGAATTTCTTCAAGCAAGGAATCGTTCATGCCAAAGCTGACTTTATGAGAGCCCCCGAATCCTCGACGGCCAGGCAGTTCAGCAAAAATGGCGTTCCTTTCATCGGCGGCGCTTCAGGCAGCATGCAATTTATTCTTCAGGCGCTGGAAATGCAGAAATCCCAAGCCCAGCGCACCCCAGTTGAACGGGCACAGGTTGAGACACTCTTACTCACCCACACGGCAGTAATGGTTGCTGGCGGGCACCACAGTATCGTGGAAGCGCTGTTGCCAGGCCGCAAATTTGGCTACTTCAGCGATCTGCCCGACCCCTTGAAGGGGAAAAATGGTTACCGAGACTTTATGCAGGCAATCGACGCGCGCCTGGCAGCGCTAAACATGAACGGCGGAGTACGGTTGAGCGCGAATTGAACAGAGCGGGCAACCGTTAAGCTGTGGTGAGGGCGCTTAGTTACTTGCCACACCTAATCAATGAGGGGACTGATTTATTTTCAGGATAATAATTAGGGCGGATGCTGGAGCTGAGTGCAACACGGATATTGAATTGAAGTTGGGGCATCATGCTGCATAGCCTTGGCCTCTTGCATCATTTGGCCCATCATTTCGATGGGGCATTTGAAATCGAAACGCTGCAGGTTTACCGGGCCAAGTGGGAGCGAAGCTACAAAAATACGACATATGACGCGCTGAGCTAATTATCAAAACCCGTCTGACGCAGCTGCAATCGATGAAACTGATTCGATCCTGCTTAACGGTCATTACACTTTTCAGAGCAACGGCCGCATGATCGACCTGGAGGCCACCGTGGCCAGGCATGATCTGGGGTGACAAAATTTTCGGGGGTTCCGGCTTACACCCCCGATCTGCAACGCTGCAGCAAGAACCCAAGCGCACCACGTACCTGTTCGATGTGCGCACGCCGGAGGAATTCGAAGCCGGCCAATTGCCGTGCGCGCACTCCACGCCGAGCGGCCAGTTGGTGCAGGAAACCGACCACGTGGCCAGCGTGCGCGGAGCGCGGTTGTTGCTGGCCGATGACGACGGCGTGCGGGCCAATATGTCCGTGTTATGGCTGGCGCAATTGGGCTGGGAGGTGCATGTACTGGACGTACTGCAATCAGCGAACTTCAACGAACAAGGCGCGTGGGTTGCGCCGGTGCCGGCGCCCTTGCAGGCCGAACTGATCAGCCCCCACACCCTGGCCGAATGGCTGCCCCATGGTGAAACGGCGGTGCTGGATTTCACCCCAAGCGTCAACTACGTCAAACGCCATATCCCCGGTGCCTTCTGGGCTTTGCGGGCGCAATTGCCCCAGGCCCTGGCCAAGGTGCCGCCCGCCGAACGTTATGTGCTGACCTGCGGCACCAGCCAACTAGCACGCCTTGCGGTCGTCGAGGTCGAAGCGATCACCGGCAAACCGGTCTTCCTGTTGCAAGGTGGCACGCTTAACTGGATCGCCGAAAAACTGCCGCTGGAAGAAGGCGAGACCCATCTCGCGTCACCGCGTATCGACCGCGACCGCCGCCCATACGAAGGTACCGACAGCCCGAAGGAAGCCATGCAAGCGTACCTGGACTGGGAATTCGGCCTGGTCGACCAACTGGCGCGCGATGGGACCCACGGTTTCTAAGTGATCTGAGCCGCCCACGCCTGCCTGCATCCCTGTGTGGTGCAGGCTAGTTATTCGCGATGGTGGTTTCGATCAGCGGTTTATCATCAAGCGAGCGCATCCGACTCTGCCCCAGGGCCAGAGCGTCCTTTTCACCTTCGAAGGCAAATCCCATCACCGGCCCAGGACGCATGTCACTGGGCCCATTTGCATCGCCTGTTCGAAAGTGAGTCGCGCCGCCCCACACAATCGCCTTGCTCATGGATGCGCTTGACAGCTCTCGCACAAGTGCCATGTCCCACGCGCCATTCAACGCCAGCCTTTTTCTCATGTAGGCCAATGACTCGCGCAGATTGTTAGGCGCTGGCCCCGCAACGGCGCGGTCGATGCCGACTACTTTTATGCTGGCAGTCTTTAAGTCACAGATCGCCTTGGCCACGCGACCGGTCCATTCGTAACCATGCATGCCCCAGTCCTTATTCAAGAAATCCTGCACGGCGCCCTCGCCATGGGACAAGGCAGCTTGAAAGGCAGCGTTCTCTGAATACTTGATGAACTCGACCCCAGCCATTTCGACTCCAGCCTCTTTGAGTTTACTGGCCGCGCCGCTGACGAAGGCGGGAATCCCCAATTTTGCCGTGGGTGTCAGCCAGGTAAGTCACCTCATTCTTCGCGCACAGGCTCGCCAATATTTCCTGGGCGGGCATATCGATACGCCCATCTCTATCGATTGGAAACTGTGGAATAACAACCTTGGAAGCAATGGGTGACGCCTTGGGTGTGCTGACGCTTTGCTCTGCAATCGCAGGCTGCCTAAAAACGTGGTTTACAGGACCAACAGGGTTCATCGAATAGCCTCACAAGGTGAGTACATCGGTAGCGCTTCGCGGCACAGTTTTTTCAAGCATTTCCGTGAGTGAGCAAATACGCAGATGGGTTCCCTAGGGCGTGCGCCCAAAGCACGCGCACTACATGCGGTAGCGCCCTGGCTATTGGGTGCGACAGCGCGCTCGCGGCTGACCAAGCAAAAAAAACCCGGGAGCGAACCCCCGGGACTTTTTCATACCCGCCAATCAGACCTCGGAGCCACCTTGCGGATCAGCGGCCCGCGCCGGGCGCTGACGCAACCGGTTCGCCAAACCGGCGACTGCGTTAGCACCCGCCTCGGCGGCTGACGACAGGCCTTCAGCCACAGCGCTTGCTGCGCTCATCGTCTTGGCCGGCACGTCGTCTTGCAACGTCTTGGTCGCAGCCTTACTGACCGGGTTGGTCAACACCCCCACCGCGCCATAAGCGCCAAACGTCATGGCTGACATGGCAACGTTGGTAGCGCCGTCTGCGGCGGCGATGGCGGCAGACGAATATCCGGCCTTGGCCGCCGCGCCCTTGACCATGCTGCGGGCTACGGTTGCCAAGGCTCCGCCACCGCCCAGCGCCAAACCGTTTGCCGTTGCACTGCTGGCAGAAATGACGCTGCTCAGGGACTTGGCCGTGTCCGTCAAGATGTCCAGCGGCAGTTTGGCCAACCGCTTGCCACTGTTGATCAACGGGTCGCGTGTGGTGCTGCAATCTCTGAGGGTTTCATACTGCTTTTTCCAATCCTGGCGCCCGAACAGGTATTCGGGGCCGGCGCGGTGAGCGTGCAGGTCACTGCGGCGCGTGGCCAACGCATACCCTGCGCAAGCGGCCATGCCGCCGGCCGAACCAAACACGGTATCCGCCGCTGCAGCCGCCTTGGGGTGGCCGGTGCCCATCAGCGCCGTTGCCACCAGGCCCCTGGCAATGTTACGCAAACTGAACGTCTGATTCGCCAGCGCCGAATCCAGCGCACGGCGGCCCAGGTTCTCCGTGCCCCGGGCCTCCTGAGCCTGCTGCATCACTGGCTCAAGCACCTCGGCCGGCGCCTTGAGCCACATTGAGTCATGGGTAGTACGCGCAAGCACGCCACGGGCTGCCGTGTCGATCGCGCCGGAAAACGCCCCCCCAATAAACCCAGTATAGGCTAGGTGGCCAGCGGCCCTTTCGGTGATGTCCGGCACTTTGTCGAGCAGCACCGAGGCCACTGCAAAAGGTGCCGACCCCATCGCCCCAAGTGCCTGCAATGTTACCCGATCCATACGCGTGGCCTTGTCGAGAAAACGCTCCACGTCGTCCGCTGTCTGCCCCATCACCTGCAATTGCCCGGCACGGTCTTTGATCAATGCGCCTAGGGCCTGCTTGTTGGCGGGCGTTTCGTGCGGGGCAAAAATATCCGCCATCTTTTGCTCCAGGTCCAACAGCACCTGAGGATCATTGACGCTAGTGACCGGCGCGGCGCCGGCTATCGCGCTATGGCCCAGCGGCTGCATCTGGATGCCCTGGTTGCGTCGCTCAACTTCAAATGCCAACTCTGGCAATACCGGCGGATGAGAACTGATTCTTGGGGGATTACTCATGGTTATAGCCTCCTGGCGAATCGGGTAACAAAGTACTGCTTATACGGGTGAATAATGTTTTAAGCCGGTAATTGCCCCTGGCCGCTGCCGATGATCTGGGCGAATTGCTGCACGTTTTTCACGTAGTCCGGGTCGCCCACGCCGCCGACGTCCGCCAGGTTATTGCGGTTGACCTTGTCCGGACCCGAGTTGTACGCACGCAGCGCCGCACCGATATCACCGCCAAACGCCTTGCTCTGGTCACGCAGATAGAGCGCGCCGGCCATGATGTTGTCGTGGATCGCGTCGCCGTTGAATTTATCCGGGTTCTCGCTCTTCATTTCCGCAGCAGTGTCGGCGTTGACCTGCATCAAGCCGCCATCGGTCTTGCCATTGACGTTGGTGCTGGACGCATTTGAATCGCCACGGGATTCGGCCCAGATCTGCCCGGCGATAACGCTGGCGGGCATCCCAGTTTTCTGCGCGGCTTCCTGTATGTCGGCGCGATACGGTTCCAGTGCCGGCGGCAGGTGCAAGTCACCGCTGCCCGTCACGCTTGTGTTGCCCGACGCAGCGCTCGCAGGCGCATTGCCGGCCGCCGGGGCAGCTTGCGCTGGAGCAGCAGCGCCACCGCCACCGCCCTGGTTAGCCACGCCGCTACGTGGAATGTGCGGGGCAGGCTTGGACGAGCCAGAATCTCCGTTATCGGACCCCGAGTCGCCATTTTTTTGCATCAGTGACTGCAGGAACTGCATCACTACCTTGAGGATGTCTTCGATCATCTGATTGAGCGAACCACTCTGGTCCGCGTCACTTTTCTGATCAGCTGACTTGGGCTGTGTGGTGGTCGAGGAAGGGTCTGAAGGCGTGCCGAAGTCGATAGGTTTATCCTGACGTGCAGCAGTCAGTTCCTTGGCCCCGGCAGGCGCGCCCTGTCCAGCTTGCCCATGCTGCGCTGAGGCAGGCTGGCCCAGCACTTTCTCAAGGTCTTTCTCAATGTCTTGAATCGCGGTCCGCAGCGACGCAGGGGAAATATTCAAAGCGGTACTCCTTGGTGGTTAATCTCAGGAACGAGGCGTGTTGATCAATGCGGTTTGGGGATGCCGAACTGGTTGAGCGTCGGGTCGACGTTATGGTCGAACGCCTTGGCTTCTGCGTGCTTTTTCACCGCCGCAATGATCGCGGCGATGCCCAGGCCAATACTGGCAAGGGCATCCACTGCCCAGCCGATAGGACCGGCAGCGGCGCCAATAACGCTGGAAGCCATGGCCCCAGCAGCTTCTGCACCCACTGCCACCCCCACGCGAATCGCCGCACCGGCCGTCATGCGGCCCAGGCCCACGGTGGCTTCGTGGCCCGCCATCGAGCGCACCGCGTCCACACCGTCCTTGACGTCGCTGATACCCTTCTTGACGGCATCCACGTCGTCTTTGACGTTCTGCGCCTTTTGCATGGCCGTCATCGCCAGGGTCGCGGTGGCAGTTGCATCCCCATTGACCGCGCTGTTGAGGAAGCTGCGACCGGCCTTGGACTGCTGCAAGGCATCGAGGGTAGAACTCTGGAAGCCCGCCTGCTGGGCGCCGACAAACGCGGGCGGCAATACGCTTTCATAGGCCGCGCGGTGATCGTTCACGCTTTGGAGCGCCTGGGTGGCGCCGAGTTTCTTGCCACTCAGGCCCTGCTGCAACTCGCCGCCTTGGGTGAAGTTGGCCTGGTAAGCGTCCTGCATTTTCCATTGCAGCGCAGGCTGGTTGCCCAGCACCTGCTGCGCCGTCGGCACCTTTGCGTTGGGGCCAAGCAAATCCTGCTGCAACTGCAACTGGGCCGACAGGCCGATGGCGGCGCTGCTATAGTCGGGCGCCGCGGCACCCTTTTTCATGTTCTTCTCGGCCGTGTCCATATCCGCGTTCAGGGCCGAGCCGTTGTTGACCTTCTTCATCTGGTCGTAAACCGCCTTGGTCATCGAGGGGTCGCTGGCTACCAGGGCTTTTTCCTGTTCCGGCACGGCTTTTTGCAGATAAGCCTGCACGTCCGGGTCGTTTTGCAATTGGCCGATATCGTCGGACAGGGCTTTTTCGGTATCGTCGGTTTTGCGCAGGTCGCTGCCTGCATCGACGCTCAGTTTGGTCTGTTGCAACTTGACCATCACCGCCGCTTTTTGCGCGCCGGAGTAATTCTGCGGGTTCTTGAAAACGTCGGCGCCCAGCTTGCTGATATCGACGTTGGCCACCGCGTTGATGGTCGCGGCATCGCTGACCATGCTGGCGAATTCGCCGCCATTTTTTGGCGCCTGGTTTTTAATCCAGCCACTGATATTCGCCGCGTTAAACAAGCCGTCCGGGCTATGGGCCGCCAGGGCGTGACCCGACAACCCGCCTTGATCGAGTAGGTTGAAAAAACCCGGTTGCGACCAGGTTTTGGCGGCTTGTCGTGTCACACCTGCCAACCCCGGGTTGCTGTTTTGCAACGCGGCCAGGCCGGGCTGGTCGGTGAGGCCATCGACCTTGGTCTGGCCGTTGGCACCTGCGGCGTGCGCCGGGTCCGCAGCGGCAGTCAAGGGTTCGTTGGCGCGCATCACCGACGCAGAGATCACCATTTGCAGCGATTGCTCGTCGGCGTTCGGGTTGGCCTTCTGGTACGCCGCCAGGTCCTTGCTGGCGCCGTCGGCGGAGCTTTGCATCTGGCTGACGAACTTGCTGAGGTCTTTGTTGTTGATGATCCCATCGGCCTTGGGGTTGATCGCGGTATCGATAGCGTTTTCCAACGCCGGGTTGGCCTTGATGAACGCCATGGCCTGCGCACCATTGGCCCCGCCTTCCTGGGCCATCTGCGCGGCGGCGATCGGTCGGTTTAGCTCTTTTTCGGCCTGCAACTGTTGGTCGGGCGGCAGATTCGCGACCATCGGCGCCCAGCGCTTCAAGGCACCCGGGGTGTTGTATTTGGAGTCGTCCAGGAACTTGCCGCTGTCACTGGCGGGCGCTACCAAGCTGGTCGCCGGAGCCGCGGGTGGTAGTGCCGGGGCGGCGCCTTGCACCGGCGCTGCAGCCGTTGCAGGCGTAGAAGTTGTTGCAGGCGCAGAGCCTGAAGCCGCGCCTGCGCCAGGCTCCGACGCAGGGCAGCTTGCCGACTGGGGGTCAGCCAGCGGGTTGAACAGGATCTTCATGAACTGATCAATCTGGTTTTTGAACGAGTTCAACTCAGTGCCCAGCTGCTTCTCGAAATCCGCGATCTGGGCGTTGCCCGCATCCAGCGTATCTTGCGTTTGCTTCAGGAACTCTAGCGGCTGAGCGTGGGAGCCGAACTGCACGCCGCCGTTTTTTGCAGGCCCAGCATCGCCCTGACCGTCCGACGCTGCGGGCGACGCCTGGGAATCTGCGACAGAGCTGCTACTTGAAAACGGGGAATTGGAAATGCGCATAGGGGCCGCCACTTTCGGTTGGACATTTTTAATGCGTGGGACAAGAGCTACAAGAGGTTCCCTCCTCCTGTGTAATTAATTGGCCATCTGTGCCGCACAGATCAAAATCCGCTGGAGACTCGTCGCCTGAGTTGCTCACGCGCCCGTGACAGCCGCGAACGCACCGTCCCCACCGGCACCCCCAGTTGCGAGGCGGTGTCCAGGTAGTTGCCTTCCATTTCCATTGAGACGTGGATAATCTCCTGCATGTTCAGCGGCAAGGTTGCGATGGCCCTCACCACCCGCACCAGTTGACGGCTGCCATTGACCTCGTTAAACACATCGCTCTGATCGGTAATATCCAGCACTTCCCGCTCCTCCAGACAGGCCTGGAATGGCTGGTTATAGAGCTGGCGAAAATGGCTGCGAATCAGGTTCATCGCGATACCGCACAGCCAGGTCAGCAGCAGCGATTCATTGCGAAATTTATGCTCGTTTCGCAAGGCTTCAAGAAAGGTGCCTTGCAGCAGGTCCTCGACATCATCGGGGTTCATCACCTTCTTTCTGATGAACAACCGAACCTTCTGCAACAGCGTCTCATCGAGTTGGCGAAGCGCGGAAATACCAGTAGAAAACGTTGGCGAATCGATCACACACATGGACAAATACCATTTCAAGATATGTCCTACTTACAGAGCGATATACATGCCACAAATACACAAGCCCTATCCGGCTGTTTTATAAGCATATTTTTTATAAGGATTTTGGAAATATGCAAGATCCTGCACAAATGTATCTAGACCAATACATATTTATGCACACTTTTTCTATTGCCTTATCAAGTGGAACCCGTTAGCAAAAGCCCCCACTAACTAAGCATGATCCCCTGCGTCAGTGCCGCGCCATGAAAATTTCCGCGTTCAACCCCATCGTCGCGATCCAGCCAGTTTTCCCGGTTACGCCAAGGCCTGAAGCCACGTCTGCGGCCATGGCGCCGACGATCGCCAAAGACCAGGGCAGCACCCCTCAGCAAGTGGCCCGATTCACCTCGGCACTGATCCAGCAAAGCCAATCACTGAGCCAGCGCGACTTGGTGATCAGCAGCACGACGCTGCAATCCAAAGCGATGAAACTGGGTGAGCTGTACGAGTTGCTGATGGGCACCCAGGACTTGAACCTCGATTCAGTGGTGCGCAATTTGCGCAAGCAACTCAAGCGCCAGGTGATCGACAACAGCATCCTCGACGAGGTGCTGCGCTCGGCCGGCGGCGATGCGGCAAAAGCCCATGTGATGCTGCAAGCCGCCGCGCGCCAAGCCTTTAACGAAGGTGCCAGCGAGGAGCACGTGCTGCTGTCCCAGCAACTGCGGGTGCTGCGTCACCAACACGGCAACCGCGCACGCGCGGGCATCAACACGGCCCGCGCCTTTGCCCGCTCCAGCCTTAACCCACGCCGCCGGCAAACCCTGCGCGACCTTTACTACAACGGCGTAGTGGGCCAACCCACGATTTCCAGCCTGATCGACACCCTCCTCGGCCAGGAAGAAGGCGAGCACCACTTCGAGCCGACCCTGCGCGACTTGCGCAGAGCGATCGCCGACGACATGGCCGCCTTCACCCCGTCCAGCACCCGCCAGCAACTGCGCACGCTGATGCACGGCCTTAATACCGCCCGACATGTATCCACCTTGTTGCACAACTGCGAACACTTGCTGGGGCGCATGCGCGGCAAGAACCCGGCGCTGCAACTCAACGCACCGACCTTTCTCAAGCACCTGCTGGTGTTGTCGGGCAAGGGCATGAACCTGCATGAAACCCTGCAGCTGACGCAATTTATTGGTGGCTCACAACTCAAGCATCAGCTGTCGTTTCTCAATGGCCTGCGTCCGATGCTGCAACAGTTGCCGATCCTGTTGTGGAAAGACCTCAAGGCCCGCCAGAACGCCCTGGGCAACTTGCTGATGCTGATGGCCGAGTTGACCCAGCAAGAGCAAAAACTGGCCAAGGGGCGACCTGTCTGATGCACAAAATCGTCAACCTGCTGAACCAGATCGCCCTAGCGGCCATGCGCCGCTCCGAGATCGTTGGGGCATTTGTGGTGCTGGCCATCGTGTTCATGATGATCACGCCGCTGCCGACCTGGCTGGTTGATATCCTGATTGCGGTCAACATCTGCATCTCCTGCCTGCTGATCATGCTGGCCATGCACCTGCCCCGGCCCCTGGCTTTCTCGACGTTTCCGTCGGTGCTGCTGATCACCACCATGTTTCGCCTGGCGCTGTCGATTTCGACCACGCGCCTGATCCTGCTGAACCAGGATGCCGGCCACATCGTCCAGGCCTTCGGCCAGTTCGTGGTGGGCGGCAACCTGGCGGTGGGCATGGTGATCTTCATGATCCTCACGGTGGTCAACTTTCTGGTGATCACCAAGGGCTCGGAACGGGTTGCCGAAGTGGGTGCACGCTTCACCCTCGATGCGATGCCCGGCAAGCAAATGTCCATCGACAGCGACCTGCGCGCCAACCTGATCAACGTGCAGGAAGCCAAGCGCCGGCGCTCTGAGCTGGGCAAGGAAAGCCAGCTGTTTGGGGCCATGGACGGCGCGATGAAGTTCGTCAATGGCGACGCCATCGCCAGCCTGATCATCGTGGCCATCAACATGATTGGCGGCATCTCCATCGGCGTTATCCAACATGGCATGAGCGCCGGCGATGCGGTGCAGCTCTACACCGTGCTGACCATCGGCGACGGCCTGATCGCGCAGATTCCGGCCCTGCTGATCTCCGTGACCTCGGGCATGATCATCACGCGCGTGAGCAACGACAACGCGGCGGCCGACGCCAACATCGGCCGCGAAATTGCCGAACAGATCACCAGCCAGCCCAAAGCGTGGATCATCGCCTCGGTGGCCATGCTTGGCTTTGCCGCCATGCCGGGAATGCCCACCGCCGTATTTATCACCATCGCCATCATTTGCAGCCTCGGCGGTTTCCTACAATTGCAGCGGGCCAAACCCAAGGTGGTGACCGAACAACCGGTACACGTCTCCCCCGAGAACAATGGCAAGGAAGACTTGCGGGTGTTCCTGCCGAGCCGGCAATTTGTCCTGCAATTTCACCCCTCACAGAACCGCGCACTGGTGGAATCGCTGGTCAGCGAGATCCGTCAGCGTCGCAACCGTTTGGTGGTCAATTATGGCCTGACGTTGCCCTCGTTCATCATCGAGTACCTGTCCCATCTTGAGCAGGACGAGTTCCGTTTCGTGGTCTACGAAGTGCCGATGTTCAAGGCCACCCTGAGCCAGACCCATGTCGCCATTGACGCCCAGGCACGAGTCGTCCATCAGCTGGAACAGGCTATCACCGGCACCGTGGACCGCCAGGAAAGCCAATGGCTGTGGATGCCCGGCGACGCACCGCAGTTGCAGGGCCTGCCGGTGGTGACCGCCAGCACCCTGATCATCGAACGTATGGAGCGCGCCTTGCAGGTGTGCGGGCCACAATTTATCGGTTTGCAGGAAACCAAGGCGATTCTCGGCTGGCTGGAGTCGGAACAACCGGAGGTGGCCCAGGAGCTGCAGCGTGTGGTGCCGCTGGCGCGTTTTTCCCAGGTGCTGCAACGCCTGGCATCGGAATGCGTACCGCTGCGCGGCGTACGGGTGATTGCCGAGACGCTGATCGAACACGGCCAGCACGAACGCGACGTCACCGCCCTCAACGACTATGTGCGCATCGCTCTCAAATCCCTGATCTACAACCAGTATTGCAGCGCATTAGGCCTGCAGGTGTGGCTGCTGACCCCGGAAAGCGAAGGCATCCTGCGCGACAGCTTGCGCCAGACCCAGACCGAAACCTTTTTTGCCCTCAACAGCGAGTCCAGCCTGTTGCTGGTACAGCAACTGCGCATGGCGTTCCCGCTGCGCTCCACCGAGCGTGCGGTGATGTTGGTGGCGCAGGATTTGCGCAGCCCGCTGCGCACGCTGCTGCAAGATGAATTCCACCATGTGCCGGTGCTGTCCTTCGCCGAAATCAGCAATGCCGCCGAAGTCAAAGTGCTGGGTCGCTTCGACCTTGAAGACGAGTGTTCCCCACAGGAAGAAGACGAATATGCCGCATGACACCTGGAGCCTCTGCGATGTTTGAACTGCGCGTACTCAACGGCCTGCACCAGGGCGCCGCACTGCCGCTGATCGGCGAGCAATGGCTGATCGGTGCGCATGCCGACCATGACCTGGCGCTGTACGACCCAGGCATCGCGGCGCTGCATTGTCGCCTGAGCCGCACCGAAGCGGGCTGGAAGCTGGATGCCGAACAAAGCCTGATCAACGACGCCGAAGGGCATGCCCTCGCCACCACGGTGCTGACCCCCAACCAGACCTTTGTGCTCGGCAATGTGTGGCTGTGCCTGGCGCCTGCCAAAGAGGCGTGGCCGCAAGTGCCGATGCTGGTGGCGCCGACACAGCCGCCGGTGCACGAACCGATCGCCGCACCGCGCCCGTTGCCGCCGCCGCGCGTGTCACGGCTAAAGCTGGCGTGCGGGGTACTTGCCGGTTTGGTCGTCGGTGCAGCAGGCGCCTCCTGGGGTTTGAGCCGCACTGTGGGCGTTCCGGCGCCGGCCGCCGTGGCGCAACAGAGCCCGCCGGCTGCTGCATCCGCCAAACCCGCGCAGGCGCCGGTATCGGAAAAAATCAGCCTGACCAGCCGCGATGAAGTACGGCGCCGCCTCAGCACGTTGCTCAGTGATCGCCTGCTGACCGAGGTCAGTGTGGAAGACAGCGACGACGGCCTGGTCCTCCAGGGTCACCTTAAAGACGACGCGCTGCCGATCTACACGCGCATGCTCAAGGGCTTCAACGAACGCTTTGCATCGGGTGTGCCGGTGCTCGACAAAGTCACCGCCGTGGGCACCGGCCTGCCGTTTGCTATTGTGCAAATCATCTCGGGCAGTAACGCACACCTAGTCACCGCCGACGGCCACCGGATGTACCTCGGCGACCAGTTAAAGGGGCTGCGCCTCGCGCGCCTGGATGAGCAGCACATCGAGTTCGACGGCGACCAACACATCGAGATGCACTGGTGAACCCCGCCCTCGCGCGTTGGACCGAGGAACAGCGCACACGCCTGGCCCACTGTTCGGCCGTGCGCATCAGCGGGCGAGTGTCGGCGGTCAGCGGGATCTTGCTGGAGTGCCAGGTACCGGCGGCCAAAATCGGCGACCTCTGCCAGGTCAGCAAGGGCCACGGCAGCACCATGCTCGCGGAAATCGTAGGCTTTACCCCCCAATGTACTTTGCTCAGCGCCCTTGGCACGCCCGAAGGCATCCAGGTCGGGGCGCGTATCGAACCGCTGGGCATGGCCCACCGCATTGGCGTGGATGACCAACTGTTGGGGCGCGTGCTCGATGGTTTCGGCCGACCGCTGTTGGGCGATGGCGACGGCGCCTTCGCCGGCTTGCACGACCCGCGCACCACCACCCCGGTGATTGCCGCCGCGTTGCCGCCGATGCAGAAACCACGCATCAGCAATGCGCTGCCTACCGGCATTCGCGCGATTGACAGTGCCATTCTGATCGGTGAAGGGCAGCGCGTCGGCCTCTTCGCCGGCGCCGGTTGCGGCAAGACCACGCTGCTCGCGGAGATGGCCCGCAATATCGACTGCGACGTGATTGTCTTCGGCCTGATTGGTGAGCGCGGGCGCGAACTGCGTGAATTCCTCGACCATGAACTGGATGACGAACTGCGCCACCGCTCGGTGCTGATCTGCGCCACATCCGACCGTTCGAGCATGGAGCGTGCACGTGCGGCCTTCACCGCCACGGCCATTGCCGAAGCCTACCGCCAGCGCGGCCTGAAAGTGCTGTTGCTGATCGATTCGCTGACGCGTTTTGCCCGCGCCCAACGGGAAATCGGGATTGCCGCCGGTGAGCCACTGGGCCGCGGCGGCCTGCCGCCCTCGGTGTACACATTGCTGCCGCAGTTGGTGGAGCGCGCCGGCATGAGTGAAAACGGCTCGATTACCGCGATTTATACCGTGCTGATCGAGGCCGACTCGATGAACGACCCAGTGGCCGACGAAGTGCGTTCGCTGCTGGACGGGCACATTGTGTTGTCGCGCAAGTTGGCCGAGCGCGGGCACTACCCCGCCATCGACGTGCCGGCCAGCATCAGCCGGATCCTGGGCAATATCACCAGCCGCGAACACGTGCGCAACAACAACCGCCTGCGCCAGTTAATGGCCGCCTACCGACAAGTGGAAATGCTCCTGCGCCTGGGGGAATACCAGGCCGGGACGGATCCGGTCACCGACTGCGCGGTGCAGCTGCACGAAACAATCAACCAGTTCCTGCGCCAGGACCTGCGTGAGCCTGTGAGCCTCGACGACACCCTGGCGCGCCTCGATTACATCACCTCGCAATTACCGGATTGAACATGGACGAAGACCTGGAAGTAGACCTGGACCGCGCTGCATTGGAGCACGCCATCTGCGTACTGACGCCGTTGCGCCTACACCGTCAGGCGAGCGCAGAACGTGCCCGTCGGCAAATCGAGCAGGAACTGCACCAGCTCCAGGAGCAGTTGCTGATCAGCACGGCTTCGCTCAATCAGGAACGCGATAACCAGAAGCTGCGACGTCAACAGCTGTCGGACACGCACCTGGAAAGAACCATGGAGCTGAACGATATCGAACGTTGGCACGAAAAGGAGCGACGCATGCTCGACCACCTCGCGCACATCCGTCAGAGCGTCAGCCAGTTGCGCGGACGCATCGAGGAGCAGGAGTACCAACTTCAGCAAGCGCAGCAAGCCGTCAAGGCGCACCAGCGTGCGGTGGAAAAACTCTCCTGCATGAGTGAGAGCCTTGATGAGAACTGAGCCGATTAAGCACCTGGCACCGCCACCGGCGCCGGTAAAAACAGCCGCCGTGCCCGCCACGCCTTACCCGACCGGCAACCCGGCGCCCAAGCGCAATGACGTGCTGCGCAACCGTCAAGCCGACAGCCGAGTGCTGAGTGACAGCAGCCCGCAGCTGGACGCTGACGGTGTGCTCTTTGAGCAATTGATCGCGCCGCTGCCGGGCGAGCAGGACGATCAGTCCGGCTCACAGGACGGTGGGAGCAGCCATTTTTCAATGTTCACGCCCATCGAGGGCGTCCCGACACAGCTGGTCGATGAACTGGCACTGCGGCTGCCAGACGTGGGCAATCGCCCGTTCAGCGCCACCCTGCTGATGCCCAACCTGGGCAAGGTACAGATCCAGGCGCAAAAAAATCCCTCCCATTGGGCGATCCGTCTGAGCTTCTCGCGTCGCGATGTGCTGGGGCGCCTGGGCCGCCATCAGCCCGCCTGCGAGGAGGCGTTTTCCCAGGCCCTGGGCCATGCCGTGGAGCTGTCTCTACAGCCGGCAGGTGACGCATGAAAGCCCTGGCACTGCGCCGCATGTCATCGACGATGGCGAACGCGTGCCAGGCGCTGGGGCGCGGACGGTGGCTAGCGTATGGCAGCGGCGAAACGTCCGGATACTTGACCCTGGGCCCGTTGTTACAGCCTGGCAGCTACCCCGATGACCTGCGCCTGAACCTGTCGAGCAAACACGGCCCGCTGCAACTGAGCAATGCCGACGCACTGTTGAGCCTGCTGGGGGAAACCCCGGTCATTGCCGCTGGAGAACTACAAGCGTGGTACTGGCAGTTGATCAATCAACAGTTTCCAGACGCTATTTACGACCTGCTTTCGCCTCTCGAACCCATACCGCAGGCTTGCCCACCGCTGGCCGAGTGCCTGGAGTGCCGCATCGGTGTCGAGCGCGGCGGCGAGCGGGTCCACGGAGTAGTGAAGTGCGGCGCCGACATCCTGCTACAGCTGTTCGATGCCGCCCCTTGGCACTACCTCGAACAGCAATGGCCGCAGGACTGGCCCTTGCACTGCCCGCTGGAACTCGGCCGCTTGCAGCTGAGCGTCAATGAACTGCGCTCATTACGCCCCGGCGATGTGTTGCTGCCCGCCACCCCGCGCTTCGACCCCCAGGGCCAGGGCCGATTGCTGTTGGGTGAGCGCCTGTGGCGCGTACACAGCGAAACCTTGAACGACCAATTGCAGCTCCGGCTGCTTCACGAGGAAGACCTACACCATGAATGAGCCACACTTTGGGGCCGATAGCGACGTGGGCAAGAAAGAAGCCAGTGTCCCGTTCGACGAAGAACCTAGGCAACCCTGGGACGACCACGCCCCGACAGACATGCCAGCTCACGACGCCGCGCCCGCCTCTGCGCTGAACGGTTTGAGCCTTGAACTGACTGTACGCGCAGGGGATGTCAGTTTTACCCTCGACGAGATGCAACGCTTAGCGCCGGGTTCGGTGGTGGGTATTACCGGCATCGCGCCAGGTGAAGCCACGTTGTGCCATGGCGAACGCGTGGTTGCCCACGGTGAGCTGGTAGACGTAGATGGGCGCCTGGGCCTGCGGATTACCCGTGTGGTATTTGATCGATGATGTTGGACGGCATGAACCCCATCATGCTCGCGCTGTTTTTGGGTGCGCTGTCGTTGATCCCGCTGTTTCTGATCGTCTGCACGGCGTTCCTGAAGATCTCCATGGTGCTGCTGATCACCCGCAATGCCATCGGCGTGCAACAGGTGCCGCCGAACATCGCGATGTATGGCATCGCCCTGGCCGCGACGCTGTTCGTCATGGCCCCGGTGGCCCATGAGATTCAGCAACGGATCAACGACAGCCCACTACAGATCGGCACCACCGAAAAGCTCGAGGCCAGCGCCAACAAGGTCATCCAGCCGTTGTTGCACTTCATGACCCGCAATACTGACCCGGATGTGCAGGCCCATCTGCTGGAAAACACCCATCGTATGTGGCCGGCCGAGATGGCCGATAAAGCCAACAGCAACGACCTGCTGCTGGCGATCCCGGCGTTCGTGCTCTCGGAGCTGCAGGCCGGGTTTCAGATCGGCTTTCTGATCTACATCCCGTTCATTGTGATTGACCTGATCGTTTCCAACCTGCTGCTGGCGCTGGGCATGCAAATGGTGTCGCCGATGACCATTTCGCTGCCCCTCAAGCTGCTGCTGTTCGTGCTCGTGCAAGGCTGGTCACGCTTGCTCGACAGCCTGTTCTATTCCTATCTGTGAGTGTGGCCGTGGAAGCGTTGGAGCTGTTCAAGCAAGGCATGTATCTAGTGGTGATCCTCACCGCCCCGCCGTTGCTGGTGGCGGTATTGGTGGGCGTGCTGACCTCGCTGTTGCAGGCCCTGACGCAGATTCAGGACCAGACCCTGCCCTTCGGCGTCAAGCTGGCCGCCGTCGGCCTGACCCTGGCCGGCACCGGGCGCTGGATCGGCGTGGAGCTGATCTCGTTCATCAACTTGGCGTTCGACCTGATCGCACGCACCGGTGGCGCGCATTGATTCCGTTTGACGGCGAGCACCTGTTCGAGCTGATGCTCGGCACGGGGCTGGCCATGGCGCGGATTCTGCCGTGCATGATCCTGGTGCCGGCGTTCTGCTTCAAATACTTGAAGGGGCCACTGCGCTACGGCGTGACCATTGCGGTCTCGCTCATCCCGGCGCCGAGCATCGGCCGGGTGCTGGCGGCACAGAACGACGAATGGTTTTTAATCGCCGGCCTGCTGGTCAAGGAGTCGGTGCTGGGCATCTTCCTGGGCCTATTGCTGTACGCGCCGTTCTGGATGTTTGCCACCGCCGGCGCCCTGCTGGACAGCCAGCGCGGCGCCCTGAGTGGCGGCCAGCTCAACCCGTCCCTGGGGCCGGACGCCACGCCCCTGGGTGAGTTGTTCCAGGAAATGCTGATCATGCTGGTGATCCTGTCGGGCGGCCTGTCGCTGATCACCCAAGTGATCTGGGACAGCTACGTGATTTGGCCGCCCACCGCCTGGCTGCCGGGCATGGATATCCAGGGCCTGGACGTGTTCCTTGGGGAACTGAACCGCACCCTGCAACACGCCCTGCTGTACGCTGCGCCGTTCATTGGCTTGCTGCTGCTGATCGAAGCGGCCTTCGCTATCGTCGGCCTGTATGCCCAGCAACTCAACGTGTCGGTGTTGGCAATGCCGGCCAAGAGCATGGCCGGTCTGCTGTTTTTGCTGGTGTACCTGCCGACCTTGCTGGATTTTGGCAACGGCGAACTCAAGCACTGGCTGGACCTGAAGTTCATCCTCGGCCAGATCGTGCACGTGCCATGAGTGAAAAAACCGAAAAGGCCACGCCCAAAGCCGAACGCGATGCGCGGGAAAAAGGCCAGGTCGGGCAGAGCCAGGACCTGACCAAGCTGCTGGTGCTGCTGGGCGTCAGCGAGGTGTGCCTGGGAGCCGCCGATGACAGCGTGAACCGCCTGCAAACGCTGATCGCGCAGCCCTTGCAACGGTTGCGCGAACCGTTCATGCACACCTTGGTGGAGCTGGGCGGCGAAGCCGTGTGGACACTTGTCTCCTTCACCTTGATGACCATTGGCGTGGCAATCCTGATGCGCCTGGTGGGCAGCTGGCTGCAAATCGGGTTCCTGTTTGCGCCTAAGGCATTGAAAATCGACCTAGGCAAAATAAACCCCATCTCGCACCTCAAGCAGATGTTTTCCGGGCAAAGCTTGATGAACCTGCTGATGAGTATCCTCAAGGCCCTGGTGATCGCAATCACCCTCTACGTCTCCATCAAGCCGCTAGTGGGCAAGCTGGTGTTGCTGGCCGACACTGACCTGACCACCTACTGGCATGCGTTGCTCGCGGTGTTTCGCAGTGTGCTGCACACCACCCTGGGTTTGTTGCTGGTCATGGCACTGGTCGACTTCGCCATGCAGAAGTACTTCCACGCGAAAAAACTGCGCATGAGCCACGAGGACATCAAGACCGAATACAAGCAGTCCGAAGGCGACCCGCACGTCAAAGGTCATCGCAAACACCTGGCCCAGGAACTGCTCAACGGCGCGCCGCCACAGCCGCGCAAACCCGTCGAAGAGGCGGATGTGTTACTGGTCAACCCCACGCACTATGCGGTGGCGCTGTACTACCGACCCGGGCAAACGCCGCTACCGGTGATTCATTGCAAGGGCGAGGACGAGGACGCTTTGGCGCTGATCAAGCGCGCGCAAAAAGCCAAGATCCCGGTGGTGCAATGCGTGTGGCTGGCACGGGCGTTGTACAAGGTCAGAACCGGCCGCCATATCCCGCGTCCCACGCTCCTGGAAGTGGCGCATATCTATCAGGTAATCAAGCAATTGGACGAGGTCACGGCAGACATCATTCAGCTCGAAGAATCTTGATCCAGAGCGGTTAATTCACGAAACTGCAATATTAAAAGGTTTCAATGCGAGTCAAAACTTTAGGAAGTCTGACCGATGAAATCCGCACCTTCATTGCCCATCGAAAAAACCGTCGGCGCCTGGTTGCTCGAGGCTGGCGAACGCCTCGGTGTGCCCCCTGCCCTGGCCCGGGATTTTGCCCGGGATGCCGTGCTGAATTTGCCCGGCATGACCTTGCAACTATCGCCCTGGCAAACCCAGCCGATGCCGCAATGGGTCGCCTTGGGACTGCTGCGACGGCCCAACGGTTTGCCTGCCGAAACCTGGAGCGAACTGTTGTTGCGGGCCAACTGCGGGGTATCGGCGATGAGCAGTTGCAGCCTGGCTATGAGCGAAACCGGCGAGGGCTTGCTGGTGCAACGCCTGGCCTCGCGCCCCGATGCAGACGGCGCACAGTTGAGCGACGAGTTGGCCCACCTGCTGGCGCTGGGCGAAAGCCTGGTAGCCGCCGCCACAGCACTCAACGCCGGGCCGGGAAGCGCCGGTACACCCGCCTGCCCCGTACCGGCCCAGGCCGCACCCACCCTGCAATCGGCCCAGGCCGCGCTGCACCAGGACTGGCACCGCTCTTTGCTGTTAAGCGCCCTGCAGCGCCTGGGCGTCAGCGCACCGGCGTCGGAGCAGATCCACACCGTGGGCGTGATCAAAGCCAACGGACGCAGCTTCGAAGTGATCGCCGACGGCGACCGCTGCAACTTGCTGGTCAGCACGCCGATCGAGACCGCCTTGCGCACCCCAAGCCAACGCGAACGCTGCCTGCAGGCCAACCTGCAGTTGATCCTATTGACCCACAGCGCCGTAGCCCTTGCGCCACACGGCAGCACACTGCAAGCGCGCTGGAACAGCACCGCGCTGAACGGCGAAGACTTCGCCGACTGGCTGCTGGATTTCGGCGTGCTGGCCGACAGTTTCGCCGCCCCACCTTCACCCGCTGCCACCGCACCAAGGAACCCTGCATGGACATGAGAAGACCTGCCCCGGCAGGCGGCACGGCGCCGCCAAACCCGGCCATCGCGTTGCAACCCCTGCGCCGCGCGCGCACGCCTGACGAGCTGGAGCGCGGCGAACCGGCAGCCCCACCACCCGGCTATACCGCACGCGCAGCGGCGCAAGTCAGCGGGTTGGGGCAAGCCTTCCATCGCAGCTACCTGGCGCCCGGCTGGAAAGCCGCGGGCAGTGCCTGGACCAGCGTCAGCGGCTATGGCGCCGCCGCAGGCCACAACCTCACGCAGGGCGCAGTGCAAGCCTGGAGCGACAGCGCCGCCAACCTGCCGTCCGGGCGCACCACCCTGGCCGCCGCCGGGCAGACCTTGCAGCAAATGGCGACCTGCGGCATGCCCACCTACCTGCGCGAAGTAGCGTTCATGCACACCTATAGCGCGCTGGCCGACGGGCTGGCGAAAAAATGCCCGGGAGGTGCGCTGGGCTTACAGGCGGCGATTTCCCTGGCCTCGGTCGCCACCCAAATCTACGTGCGTCAACCGCGCCTGGATCGGCTGGGCAACGAGTCCAGCGTGGCGGTGCGCGGCCACTTTGCTCTCAGCGAACCGAAATGGAACGCCCTGCTGCCGGCCAAACAAGACGCGCTGCGCCAGCAAATGCGCCGTGATTCGCGCAACGTCACGCGTAACCAGATCATTGCCGAAGCGGTCTACCTGGGCATGGGCGCATTGGGTGCTTCACGGGGTGACGGCGCGCTGAGTGCGCGGGTGCTGGCGACACAACTGCGCAATGTGATCTATGCGATTAGCCGCGAGTCGATGCAAGCCAGCCTAAGCATGACCGGCAAGCATGGCCCGACCAAGACCCATGGCGTCCACCAGGACGACATGTCGGTGTTGGGCTGGGCCTACGTGACCATGACGCTGAGCATGGGCTTTGTGCAGGATTCCATCAGCCCGAAAGTGCTGCCGCCCGGGCAGACACTCACTAGCCCGGCGTTGCTGGATGATCATCGTCAACCGCTGCGCGGGGATGCGTTGGCCGAATCGATCCAATCGTTGGCGGTTACTCGTGCGGCGTTCAATACAGTGATTGCGGTGCTCGACAATCACCTGCAAAAGCACTTCGATACCCAGCGTGCGGGGACCACCCAGCAGTGGAAGCCGAGCTTGCCACTGGAGGATTTTGGGCGGGTGCTGGACCAATCGCCCGCGCGGGTTGCTTGGACGAGCCTGGCCAGTGCGATCAACATGGCGACCGGCGAATTATTGCGCGGTAAATTGCCGCCGGAGTTGGCGGGGTTTCTGGGTAATGCCAGCAGTGCAGCGGTGATGGGGTTGGCTTATCGCACTACCAACCAGACGTTTCAGGCGCATGCGAGTGTGCGTAGGGCGGTGGCTGCGGGATTGGCTTGAATGGCTGAGTACATATCCGTTATTTGGGTAGTGGCTGGTATTGGTTCCGCTCTTACAGCGGGTCACTTTTGCAAGGACAGGAATGCCGGCCCAGTCAAAAGTAACCAAAAGGTCCTCGCCCCAACACTCGGTGCCTCGCTATGGCTCGGCATGCCCGCAATTCGCCAAAGACCGCTAACTTCGTCATCGAAGCAACAGCAACAGCAGAGCCATACCCGGTCAAAGGTGGGAGCTGGCCTGCGATAGCATCAACTTGATGTACCTGATGTACCGAGGTGTCTGCATCGCAGGCAAGCCCGCTCCCACATTTAGACCGCGTTGCATCAGGTAGATAGGCTTTGGATTTGCACTCGACCTGGCTTTTGCTTTAACCACTCAGGTCGGCTTTCAGGCCGCCGTGCTGTAGATTTTGATTTTGATCTGAGGCGCGCCGTTAACCACGCTGGCCGAACGCTGGCTTGAATCCGTGGGTAACCCGGCAGGACACCGGGTTAGCCGCGCTGGGCCAAGGATGGCCCATTGCGGCGGCCTACGGATTCAAACCGGAGTGAGCAACCGTGTCGAAATTCCAGCCATTTCTGCGAAATGATTTGATCGCGGACCATGGCATTCAGGATCGTCAGCAGCTTTCTCATACACGCAACCAGCGCCACTTTCTTCGTCTTCCCTTTAGCAAGTAGATGGTTGTAGAACCTCTCGACCACCGGGTTGTGGCGCTTCGAGGACAAGACATCCATGTAAAGCACACTTCTCACCTCAGCTCGACCACCCCATATCCTTCAACGGCCTTTTTACTGGCCGCTATCGCAGCTAAAAGGAGCCACACCAACCAATGCAGCCACTTGTTTACGATTCACTTTGCCTAGCTCAGGAACCATCGCCAGCAGCGAAAGTGCGAGCACGTTGCCAAAATCTGAGATCTCGCGCAGCAAATCATAATTGGCCTTCCAGGCCGGCGAAGCTTTGATCGCTTCGTGCAAGTCATCGTCTGTACTTTTAAGGCGCTTTTGAAGCCAGACGATATGTGCCTTGATATCCCGTCGAAGCGCCTTGAATACCGCCTGCTTCAGTCGAGACTCTTCAGCCACGATTATATCGATAAGCTGGCAGCGTCTAGTCAGTAGATCTGCCAGTTCACGAGCGTGTTCATCTGGCATCTCCCGAATTTCGGGTTTGACCGCCTGAGCAAACTCCGCAATCACCTGGGCATCCAGAGCGTCGGTTTTAGCCAGCCGACCGGTCGCCTTAGCGAAATCACGGACCTGACGGGGATTGACAATAACGACTGGTAATCCAGCAGCGCAAAGCTCGGCAGGGGCAAGCCACTCATATCCGCCAGTTGCTTCCAGCACCACTAAAACAGGCATTTGAGCCTTGAGATGCTTAGCTAAACGCTGGATATCTTCTGGAGTATTGAAAATACTGTTCGACTTAGCCAGTAGTGCTGACGAATGAGTCGAGCTTGTTGTTGGAAACATCAATTCCGACGAACGCAGAGTCATAATCCATGGCGTTTTCCTC
Source organism: Pseudomonas antarctica (assembly GCF_001647715.1). Taxonomy (NCBI): domain Bacteria; kingdom Pseudomonadati; phylum Pseudomonadota; class Gammaproteobacteria; order Pseudomonadales; family Pseudomonadaceae; genus Pseudomonas; species Pseudomonas antarctica. Next base: position 57,061 of record NZ_CP015601.1, on the reverse strand, counting down.
ACGTCCAACCTTGCAGAATCGGGCTTTGCGCCTAGGCAACCGTTCGGACTAGTTTAGAAAAGAACCTGCTTCGACCCATGCTCACTCACGATCTCGAAATCTGAGGGCACCACGGTCTGAAGCAGGTGAAAATAATCTTACAAGGACATGCCAAGCCTGGGCGAGGCACCCAGTGGTGCGGCAAAGCGTTTTTTGGTTACTTTTTTAGGCGTTTGTAAAAAACTAACCTGCCGTCAGGGCGGAACCCTAAGCAGCCGTTACCGCACCAACGGATATACACACCATCACACCACGCCCCCAACCCCCGCCAACATCAACTGGTGCTCGCAAATATCATCCAGCGCCCCGCCACTCTGAACCGTCAGCGGCGCCGCATGCCACACCACAAAATCCCGCTGCGAATCAAGCGACAAAAAATAATCCGGAAACAGGTGCGACTGGGTAAACCGCCGCTCCAACGCCCCACGCAATTGCTGCGGCTGCAGCGTGCGGCTGTCGATATGCAACGCAATCCCCCAGTCATGATGCTCACGACGACTCACAAAGGACACCCCGTGAGCCACCGGCCAAACCGCAGCTTGCCCAGCCGCTACCCGCTCATAGAATTCCGCTTTCTCTGACACTCGGATCATGATGCTCAATCTCTCAATGGCACGACTGTAAAGTCTTGGGTCCTTTGTGGGGTATCCAGTCCCGGTCGCATATACTCGGGCCACCAGATCACCAGCTCGCGATCGTTCGAATCAGGCCGCTCGCAAGCAGCCCCGGTGCAACCCGCCGGTTGCATCGCACACCCCGCCAAGGTCGCGCACAGCAGGCAAAAACCGATCAACACGAAAGGCTTCATGGCTTCGCCTCCCGCAGTAATGAGACACGCGTGGTAGCCGTGGCCTTCAGTGCTTGAGGCTGACGCACCGCCACAAACACTTCACTTTCCGCACCAGGTTGCAACCAGGCATGCGGCCAGGCACTCACCCCCAGCACCCAGCGTCCGCCGCAGGTGCTTTCATCCAGGCGTACCGGCTGCGCACTGATGTTGCGGGCAACCACCACGCCAACACTCCAGGTGGTGCGCTCGTACCACTGGGTACGTTTGCCATCGATTACAATACTCGGCTGTTGGTCGCACAGGCTTTGCGGCACAAACAACGGCACCTTGCTCTCGCTGAAACCCGCCGGCTGCACGTTGTTGAGCAGTTGTGTGAACGCACGCTGCACATCGATGCGGGTTGGCTGTACGCCGTCGTGCCGGTCATCGATGCGCTTCATGGCCGCGTCTACGTCGTTGGGGTCGCCACTTTCCACGTAGCGCGCCGGGTCAACCTGGTCGCCAATCAAGCGCGGCGTGAGGATGAACAGACGCTCACGCTTGCTGGTGTGATGGCTGTTGGAGGTGAACAACAGTTTGCCGATCCAGGGGATGTCGCCGAGCCAGGGGATCTTGCGAACTTTGTCATCGGTTTCCTGTACGTGGAAACCACCCACCACCAGCGATCCATGCTCGGCTATAACCGCCTGGGTGCTGACGTTGCCCGTGCGCACACTCGGCTTGGTGTCGTCCAGCACCGACTGCTCTATCTGCCCGTCCTCAATATCGATGATCAACTGCACTTCGGATTTGCCGCCGTGGGATAACGAACGCGGAATCACCTGCAAGCTGGTGCCCGCAGTGATCGGTTGAATATCGGCCACCCGCTCACCCGTAGCGGTGAGGTATTCGGTACGGCTAAAATCAATCACCGCCGGCTGGTTCTCAAGCGTCAGGATCGACGGATTCCCCACCACGGTGGCCGCCCCCTTGCCTTCCAGGGCATGGATGGCCAGGGCAAAACGCCCGGAGTTTTCCGCCGACAAGGTCGAGTTGGAGCCTGAGTCCAGCAGTGAAGAAGTCACATTGGTGCCGCCAAACCACACGTTCCAGTTGCTTGACAGCTCCGCAAGGTCATCGCGATTGATATCCAGAATCACCGCATCGATTTCAATCAGGTTGCGCGGGATGTCCAACTGTTTAACCAGCCGTTCATACAACGCCTTGCGCTTGGGCGAGTCGTAGATCAGAACCGCGTTGTTACGCACATCGGCGGTCACGCGGATTTTCGATTTGCTTGAGCCGCTGCCGCCTTTCGGGTTGAGCAGGCCGGATCCCGACAACACCCGGTCCAGGCCTTGTTGCAGGTTTTCGGTGTCGACGTTGCCGAGCAACGATGCCCCGCCGCCATGAGGGGCGCTGCCGTAGTTGTTGCTGGTGCCCGAGGAGCCGGTGCCCAACGCCGTGCCCAGACCACCACCAGACCCGGCGCCTTGCAACAGGTTGAGGTTATTGATCGAGTCGCCGCGTGAGCGGCTTTCGAGCAAATCCTGGAGGATGCTCGCCACACCGGCAACCGTCAGTGTCTCGTCGCGGTACTTGATGCTGCGGTCGGCGGCGTTGGCGTAACGCAGCGGCAGCACCACCACGTCTTGCTTTTCATCCGGCTTGTCGACGGTCTTGCTGTACTCGCGCACAAACTGCACATAACGCGGTGGGCCGCTGACCAGCACCACACCGTCGTCCGACAGCGCGCCCCAGCCAAACCTTGGGTCTAGCAAACCGACATCGCTCAACGCGGTCTTGAGGTCATCCACCGCATCCGGGGAAACCTCGATGCGCGCCGAGGTCTGCTCGCTGGTATTGCTGACATACAAGGTGTCGTTGTAGACGAACCACTGGAAGTGATGTTCCTGGCCCAGGCGATCCAGAAACGCTTCGGGGCTGGCGGCACGGATACGGCCATCGACTACGCCGGCAATCGGCGCCATCTCAAGGTCGATGCCGAACTCCTTGGCGAAGGCTTGCAACGTGATGGACAGGTCGGTTTGCTGCGCATCATAGGAATACGCCACGTGCTTCCAGTTCGGCGGCACGGCCGGGAACGCCGAGGCGCTCAAGCACATCAATAGCCACGGCAACCAGCGATAGGCCTTCTGCATTTCACACTCCAGGGAGCCAGTTGTGGGTTACGGCACTGGACTCGGCAGGGTGCGAATCATGTACGCTTTGGTGCATCTGGCTGAGCATCGCCGCACGCTGGTTGGCCAGGCTTTGCAGAATTCCTAGCACTGCGTCAACCGTGCACGGCAACGCCAGCCAGTACACCAGCACCAGGCATTCGCTTTCGGGGTCAGTGGCCAAGCCACCGTCGCAGTGGCAGCCCACACTTGCGCCGCCCAGGCTGAGGATGGCCATCAGGCGCTCCGGTGCGCTGGCGTCATAGGGGTCGAGCACGTCGATACTGCAGCGCAAACCGCCTTCCACAAACGACAACCGGGCGTTGGCATCATCGATCCAGCAATCGAGCGGCGCGCCGCCCGGGTGCTCGAACCATTGGCTAAGGACCGCGACAAAATCACTGAATTCCATCGATGATCGACTTCGTGATGCCGTGCTCAGCACGAAGTCCTTCGTTCATCACCGAGGTGGTGGTGGCCATCTTCTGCGCCGCGTCGGCGAAGGCCCGGAAGTCTTCAGGTGAGGCGGTGTCTTCAGCGTCCAGGGCCGCCGTGTCAGTGCTGCCCTGATTGCGGGTGAAGTTGTGCTCAAGGTGGGTTTGTAGGGACTTGAAGCTGATCATGCGGAGGGCTCCATGAATTTTATTACAAAGTGAGTGGAACAAAACCCCACACAGGTTCCAAGCTCACTATCAATTCATAGGAGAAATATTCGCGATTTTTGATCATCCACCCGGAGCAAGCATGCAGCGTTGCAAGCCGGCCCAGTCGAGGTCGAACTCCCCCGCTTCACTGCTCAAGCGCAACGCATCGATAAGCATCGAGCCGTCTTCGCGCAATTGCCACAACGCGGCAAAGCGACTGCTGGCAACCCACGCTTGTACCTGCGCAAAAACCTGTGGGTGGCAGCTCAGCGTGGCACCGGTGGCGTGGCTTTGGCCAGCAGCCAGATGAGTGATCAAGACCTGGGCGCGTTCGCCGAGGGTACATTCGCCGAACAAGCGCTCAATCGCCTGGTTAAGCAATTGCCGGGCGGCCTGCACCACATTGTCATTCGCCGCCTGGGCCTGGGTTTCGATACCTTGCAAAAAGGCCCCGGCGTCTTCCCAGAATTGCGCGCTGGCCTGATCAATCACCTGTTGGCGCTGATGCTGGGCCTCAAGCAGCAGTGCCTCTGCCTGCTCGCGCGCCCGCGCAAGCAGCTCGACGGCCGCCTCGGAATCACGAAATTGTTCACGGCGCACAATGCCCACGGGGGCTGCGTACTGATCGCCTAGCGATAATGTTCTACGCACTAGCATGCTGGATTACGCCTCACGTCAACACCTTCCACAACACTGCGTGCCATAAGGCATCGAGTTTGCGCGCTGGCACAGTCGACACCGGCACCAGAACGTCATCCGGTGCCCAGGCCAAACGCAGCCGCGACCAGCAGCCCTCCCCTAACCAGGCACCGAGCAAGCACCGTGCATCAAACACCTCGGCCCCCAGCCAAAGCCCGGGGCGCAGCGCCTTGGCCAAGCCCCGACACCATGACCATTGCTCATCCGAAACCTGTGCCTGCAACGCTGGGCTGGCAAAACATATTGCCGCCACCAGCGCCAAGGCCTGGGTTTGCTGTTGCTCACTGAGCGACAGCCAATGCATGGCATCAACCTGAGGCACGGGCGGTTGGGAGGGAGCAACGCCCAGGCAATTCAACAGGTCAGTGTGCCGGCTGCGCGACACCGCGGTGAACGGCGCCAGTTGGGTTTGCCAACCTGGATGCATCCAGCGCCAGGTGCAACACCACCAGTTGACCCAGTCGGCCTCGGTCACAGACGCGCCGGGTAGTTGGCGCCGGACCGGCCAGGTCGCAAGCGCCCGAGCAACCCGGCACGCCAGTCAGGTCGCAGCAGTAGCGCAAGCACCAGCAACACCACTAACCCGCCCAGCGGCAGCGCGATAACCAGCATGCTCCAAAAACCTGCGTCGTCGCTGTTAATCAGGAATGGCCCGAAATTTACCAGGGTTTGCTCGTCCTTGAATTCCACTGCCGGCACAAAAATGATCGAGAATTTTTTCGAGTTAGCCGAGTCCTGGCTCATCCCCGGAATGCTGCTGGCGACCAACTGCTGGATACGCCCGCGCACACTGTCGGGGTCGAGCACCGACGCGGCATACTTGATAAACACCGCGGCCGACGCAGGCTGCACCGGTTCGCCGGGCGCAATGCGCTCCGGCAACACCACGTGTACCCGTGCCACAATCACTCCGTCGATTTGCGACAAGGTCGACTCAAGCTCCTGGGACAACGCATAGATGTAGCGGGCGCGCTCTTCTAGCGGGGTAGAGATCACCCCTTCCTTCTTGAAGATTTCGCCCAGGCTCGCGCGGGCGTGGTGAGGCAAGCCTGCGGCATTGAGCACCCGCACTGCACGGTTGATATCGCCCGCCGCCACCAGCACGTTCACGCCGAGCTTCTCCATCTGCTTGTGGGCCGCGATGTGTTCGTCCGCCAGTTTAGCGATCACGTCGTTGGAGTCCTGCTCGGTCAGGCCACCGAACAGCACAGTGTCGTCGCTGCAACCGGCCAGCAACAACAGGAATACAACCACCAATAAATGAGGGAATTTCACGCCGGGCCTACTGCAGGTTGGTCAGTTTATCGAGGGCCTGAGCACTCTTGTTCACTACTTTGGTGGTCATCGCCATTTGCAGGGAGTACTGCGACAGCGCCTGGCTCATTTTCACCATGTCAATAGGTTCACTGGTGCCGGAGGCCGCCTTCATTGAGCGCATTACCTGTTGCGACAAGTGCTGCTGGGTGCCGATACGCTCGGAAAGCGCACCCATCAGGCCATCGGCCAGCCCGGCAGGCTCGTGATCACTGCGCATTGCACTATTGAATAGATCGACATCCGCCTGAGAAGGCCCGGAAACCATCTCGTGTTCGTGATCTAGAGCGAGGCTCTTGAAGGAATTGACGCTGGAAATGGTCACGAGGGTTTCTCCGGAAAACGGTGTCGAAAGGTGCAATTAACATTACAAGCCCTGGGGTCAGGAAACGCCTGCACTCATCACGGATAGAATGCTTTGCGCCGCCTGCGCCGCAGAAGACAGCTGGTTCCGGTCCTGCATTTGACGGCTTTGCGCGTCGTGGTGATGGTGGTGACCACCCTGCTGGGCGCCTTGCATGCCGGAGGCGGCACCCAACAATTGTTCAAGCTGCTGCAGTATTTGCTGGAGCTGCTGCTGCGAATTAGCCGCAGGTGCGTCAGCCGAATCTGCCGAGTCATCACTGCCCGAATTATCTGGGCTTGCTTGTGGCGTGCCGAGGCCGCCCTGTGTGGTGGTGCCGCTGTCATCCAACGCATCGTCGTCCGAAGCGTCGTTCTGCAGATCGTTTGGCGGGCTGCTCAAACCGCCCGCGGTGCTTTGCGGGACTGCTGAGCCGCTGACGCTGTCGGAGCCGTCCATCTGTTGCGAAATCTGCTCAAGCGCAGCACGAAATTTCGAGGTTTCGTCTTTGCTGAGATAGTTGTCTTCGTTGAGTTCCTTACGCCATGAACCCGAATCCGGCGTACCAAAGGCGGACTTGTTATCGTCCATGAAGTCAGCCACTTTACGCAGCAGCGGCTTATCCGCATTCGAGAAGGTCGAACCATCACCTTCAGGGGTCAGTGCCTGGTTGAGCGCCGCCTTGCCCAGCCCCTTCATGATCTGCGACATCAGATCCTGGCCACCACCAATTCCGGCGCTGGCCGAGGCGCCAAAATTATTGCCCAGCGTATTTTTGATCAGGTCCGACACCGCTTTTCTGACGTTATCGGCGCTTTGCCCGATACCGAGCGCGGCGAAGGGATTGTCTTTTTTAAGCTGCTGCTCAACCATTTTCCCAAGCGGCGTATCGGTATCCAGGTGTCCACTGGACGTCAACGCGTTGGTAATGCGGTCCACCACCCCGTTGAGAGCTTGTGGTGTCTTGGAACCGGCCAGATCTTGGAATGTACCATCGCCTGGAATGACGGTTCCGATATGCAGCGCGGCTGAATTGACGAAGCCAGAATTTTCCATGAGGAGATCTCGCTAAGTATCAAAATAGCCCTCCGAAGACTTGGAGGGCTCAGAAATGATTAGTAACTGATTGCTTTGGCGAGCTGAGCGGTGCCGGAGATTTCTTTCTCCGCGGAGTCAGTCTTGGCGTTGGCGATGGCCTGCAGCGTGTTCAATTGCTGGGTCTGCATGGCTTGCTGGCCTTGGGCAATGATCAGCTGGGCGGACTGGGCGTCCTGCTGCTTCATCATCATTTCCTGAGCTTTGGCAGCCTGGCTGTTGGTCTGGTCAGTCATGCCCTGTTGCAGGTTGGCGTTGCCGTTTACAGTGCCGGCTGCTTGTGCCGCGCCCTGGAACGCATTGATACCGGCGTTGGTTGCGTGTGCTGCGGCGTTAGCAAAGCCACCTGTAGGACGGAAAGGGTTTGGCATGGTCATTACTCCCAATATTCACTCGCGTCAGTACGAGGTAATAATTTGTGGAGAATTCGTGGATACAGGTTCCACATTTTTTTCAAGAGCCGAACTTTTTCCGAATATGTCCAAGCATTTGATGCGGTGATACAGCGTCCGGCGCGGTATACCCAGCTCCACGCACGCCGCGTCGATGCTGTGGCCGTGCCGCTTGAGCGCCTCCTGGATCAACACCCGTTCGATCACCCGCATTTGCGCCTTGAGGGTCTGGCCTTCCTGCTCTCCAGGCGTGTCCGGCCCCAGGAATGGAAACCCCAGGGCAAAGCGCTTGGCAGCCGATTTTAGCTCACGGATATTGCCCGGCCAGGAGTGGCTGAGCAGCACCTGAATGATCGAGGGGCACAATGTCTTGTGAGTGGCCCCCAGGCCTTGGGCGGCGGCATTCACGAACTTAGAAAAAAGCGGAATGATCTCCTCCCGACGCTCACGCAGCGCCGGCAACTTGATGGTCAACACGTTGAGACGAAAATAAAGGTCACGGCGAAACCGGCCCTGCTCCACCAGCTCCGACAACGAGCGCTGCGCCGAGGCGATCACGCAGATATCCAGCGCAATGGTGGTGGTCGACCCCAAACGTTCGATGGCCCGCACCTCCAACACGCGCAAGAGCTTGGCTTGCAGGCTAAAGGGCATGCTGTCAATTTCATCCAAATACAAGGTGCCACCTTGCGCCGCCTCTATGTAGCCTTTGCGTGAGCGATTGGCACCGGTAAAGGCACCGTTAACCACTCCGAACAATTCACTCTCAGCCAGTGATTCCGGGATCGCCGCACAGTTCATCGCCACAAAACTGCCTTTGCGCCCCGATAGAGTATGGATGCGCTCTGCAAGGGTGTCTTTACCGGTCCCAGTCTCGCCAGACAACAGCAAATCAATACCTAGCAACGAAGTACTTTGCGCAATGACTTTAAGGTCGGGGAAATCATTGATGCCGTCATTCTCGCCATGGAAATAATTGCGCACAGTCATATAAACAACCTCCCAATCGGCTTACTCAATCCAGTCCCCGATCCTTAAGGCTTCGATATAGATTCAATGTAACTGCCCCGTGAAATTTCGATCGGTGAATAATGCACTTACTATTTACCGCAATTGTTTTCGCTACAGATTTGACAGCAAGAAGCAAGTAAATAAACCGAGCTCTTATTCTAATTACAAGCATCGCTGTAACACTCAACCTAAACGAGAGCTCACCCAATGTGGCTGCAGGCAGCTTTCCTTACAGAACCGACAAGTCTTGATAGGACTCAGGAAACCGCAAGCGGCACCACACGGCTAGTCTGCACGCGAGGCACTACATGTTTTTATTATCTAAAGGCGCAACAAAAATTAGCCGCCATATATTTGACAGATTAAATATCTTCGACACAAAAAGATTCAAAAAATTGACTCGATAGCGTCGAACACGCCTTTTCAATTCACTACTCAATCGGCTGCCTCCCTTGGATCTCGCTGCTTGTAGCGCCAGAGAATACATTTGAATCACAACATGTCAATCGCCATACAATATCTGGAATGTTGAGTTTTTCTCAACAAGGCTGACAAATAAGCTCCTTGCCCACCCGTGTATGAAAAATACTTTAATTGCCACTACTCGAAGCAACTCCGACAAACATTGGAGGTCCACCTTTATTAAAGATAGTTGAGTTTTATTGGCACGCGATATTGTTAAAAAAATGGGAACCTGAATGCACTCATTGCCCACTCACCTTTCGGATCGCTCCGGAATTTTACGCAGCGTCCTAAAAAAGCCTGAAACGCAACGTGTGCGCCTGGAGAATAAAAATATGGCTAACGAACACTTTCGCCAGTTAGTAGATGAGATCTGCCAATTGACCCTCATCCCCCGTGCGTCCTTGTTGTACGAATCCCCCCAACTGACTGTTCGCGGCGTTGATTTTTCTCTGCGACCGCTCGAGAACGCCGATGCCGAAACAGTACTCATGCATGCTGACTTCGGCCCCCTGCCCGCGCGCCAGCGGGAGGCAATTTTATTGCGCCTGCTGGACACCAACTTCCACCTGATAGATGGCGTACGCCACAGCAGTTTTTCGCATAACGAACACACCGGCCACGTGATGTTCGGCGGTGCCCTGGCGCTGGAAAGCACCACAGCGGCGCAGGTTCTGCTGCTGATGGGGCATATTGCCGAGTATGCCCAAGCGTGGCGCAAACATTACTTTCTCGACGACCAGCGCGCGCGCGCAAGGGCTTTTTGATGCTTACTACCGGGATCAACCAAGGCCCCACGCCGGCCATCGTCCATAGTGAAGTTCTCGAAACACCCAGCGGCGATATTGGCTTGGTGCGCCTTGCCTGCAGGCCACCCAGCGACCTTGCGCCTACGCCCAACGCCGCGCCAAGCGCCACCCTCAAAAGCTATGCGCAGCGCCAGCGACCTTCTACCCCTTTGGCCAGGGAAGCCGCCGCGCTGGCCCAATTCATCAAGGCCGGCGCCGGCAGCCCACTGGAAACTGCCCAGAAAATGATGGTGCTAGAGGGCAAATATTTGCTCGAACAGTCCCATGCCGCCTTCCAGACCATTGCCGAGAAGCTCTTCCCTGAAGTGGACGAACACCTGAGCCGGGTGATCAACGACAAGTTGCTCAGCCATGCGCATACGTCCCGCTTGGAGTTGCACAAGGCAGTGGCCGAGCTGAGCAAAATGCCGGGCGATACACCAGACGTTGCTGCTTACGGGCGCATACTCAAACAGGCCGTGCAGTCTCAGACAGAACTGTTTGCCGGCAAAGTCGCGCTCTACCAGGAAGTGCTGGCGCAGCCCGAACTGTCGGCCACCGACCGTGCCCACATCGAGCGTAGCGAGCACGCCTTCGCCCGTTATGCGCAACAGGTCGCCACGCAAATCCCCGGTGCGTTGAAACAGGCATCAGCCAAGGCTGAAGCGACGGTCAAGGCTCTGCATCACCTGCACCAACCGGCCAAGGAATGGGAGGACATCAGCCATCAGCTCAAGACTCTGGTCCGCCAGACCAGCGCCGAAGGCGAGTTCAAGGATGCCTTGGACAACGCCCGCTTGCCCGATGTGCTGGAGGAGCTGCACCAACATAACGACGGTTGGGCCGCGACCACTAAAGCGTTCGTCGCCGGTGCCGTGCCGCAAATGCTCGCCTCGGGCCTGGCCTTTGGCTTTGCCCGAGCGGTGGTGGAGTCGGCGATCCCCCACGACTTGGCCAAGCAGGTATTCGCCGCCGGCGTGACTATGGCCGGCACCCATGAAGTCGGTACGAACCTGCTCAAGCCGATCGGGCAGGAGTTGGTCGGCCCGTGGAACCTCAAGCCGATCAAAGCCTCGGAAGTCATCCCCAACCCCAACCCACGGGTCAGTATCCTGGGGCAGATCCAGCCGCTGAGCGATGCAGCCAAAACCCAGGCCAAGCAAGCCGTGGACGATTTACGCAGCCGCCATTTGAACGCCCAGCAAGCGAATAAAAACGGCACCGGTATCGGCGAGGCCCAAGCCTTTGGCGCGTTCGGCCTGGCACAAGGTATTCGCCGCGCCATTGGCTTTGCCGCGCCGCAACTGCACGTCAGCGATTACGGCCCGCGAACACTAACCTCTATGGGTGGTGGGCTGCTGATGGGTGGGGTGCAATCGAGCAGTCAATTGCGCAGCACCACGCCCGACAAACGCGGCCGTCAACTGCCGACTCACACCTTCAAGGGCACCGATAAACCCTTGGCCCAGCGCATTGCCAAGGCCACCAGCGATGCGGTGCTGGCCAGTGACCTTAGTAAAAGCGAGGTGCGCCAGAGCCTGCTGAGCAAGACCTTCGGTTCGCTGATCGGCCTGGGTAATGCGGTAGCGGTGAGTACCGTGGCCCGCACTCTCGGCTCCGACACCTTGGCGCAGAAATTCGGCCAGGTGGTGATGGCTGCACTGGGGTCGCCGGCGCTGTTGATTCCCGCGTATGCCGCCTTCCAATCCGGGCCGGAAACCAAGGCACACACTGCTGCGCTCAAGGCTGCGCAGTTGCCGGGCACCGCGGTGCAGGCCAGTGCGCCAAACTTTCCGCGCACCCGCACGGCCTTGCAGAACATGCGGGCGCCGGATCGCGCCGATTTACCCCACGGTTCATTGCCAGGCACCTGGGGGCGCACCGCAGAAAACACCTACCACCGGGTGCGTGGTGGGTTGCAGATTGCATCGCAACTGCCTACTGAAACTCTTGAGCATGCGCCACAACTGCTCAAGGCCGCACCAGCTGCTCTGGCCAGTGCCGCAAGTTCGATGGGCAAGGCTTTGAGTGGTTCGCACAGCGTCGTCGAGACAGACATTCCTGACCCGCAGCCACCTGGGGCATTTCATTTGGGATAAATTTCTAACTGGCAGTGGGCCTGGGTTATATAGAGTGAAATCAGATCCTGCGTACGCTGTGGATCCGCTTTGCAGCCGGGCAACCACCCACACCAGTGCGCCGCGCGCAGAACGCAATCGCTCGGCCTCGGTTGACCCACGAGAACGTACCCCCGCCCCAGCGTCACGCGCGCCTCGACAAAGCCGTTGCGAGCCAGACATAGACTCACGGAGCAGACGCACACCGAAGCCCCTCGCACCTCTCGTTCTGAGCGTCACCGCGATACTTCGGTGGATGTCCTGTCGCTGCCAGCCGAAAGCCCACGCGCCCACCGCCACACCTCGCACGACCGCCACCCGATGATGACACCGGCCAGACGCGAGCGCCCGATACGTTCATTGCCACACTCAATAGCCGACCTGTGAGTTAACCCACACACGTTGGCTCCCAAACCCAAAGACGGAGTGACTTTATGGCCTTAACCACGCAACTTCTTCCATTGGCCGGCAGCCCGAGTCTTTACAACACCGGCGACCCCAACCACCGTGTGCCAATTCACAAAGTGCTCACCCACTCCGCTATCGCGTCCGTGAGCATCCGGCATCGGGACAGTGTAAAAAACGTTTCCCACCGGGAGATGGATGCGCTGCTGGTGGCCAACCAGGCGATCGAAGACACCTGGCAAATCCTCAATCGCGGCTCTGCCAACCAGCAGCGGCACCTGCTCAGCACCGAGGCGGATTCGTTCAAGCGTACGACGTTGCTGCGCGCCGAAAATGAACAGCATGGCAACGGCCCGGCCGACGCTGCACGCACCGCCGCGCGTTTTGCCGCAGGCAACTGTGGGGAAATGGCGGCCGTATGCGCCCTGCTCGCCACCAGTACGGGGATCAACCAACCCGTCTCGTTACTCAGTTCAACGGTGCACGACCATGCCGTCGCAGAAATCGGTGACCATCGCATCACCGATAAAACCATCATCGTCGATGCCTGGCCGGAATTCGGCCGCGCCATCCGTAGGAAAGACTTCACCCTGCTGGGTGAGCGCCCGAATATTCAGCACACCTACGCGCCGCAGCCCGCACAACCGCAGGAGCGCATGCGGTTGCTGTATGACGACAAAGTTTCCCAGAAGCAGATCGACACCGACTTCGCCACGCTTTATCCAAGGATGCCCAAGGACGGTAAAAAACTGCTGCAGGAACTGCAGCGCACCGCGCCCGGCTATGCGCAGCAACACGGGGCGAAAAACCTAAACGTGCGTTACCAGGGTGAAAACAGCCAGGGGATTTTCCGCCAGGTTGACCTTAACCTCACGGAATCGCAGTTCAAGCAACGCATGATCCAGTTGGGGCTGGACCCGAAAAGCGGAAAGCCAACCCCCGGCAACCGTCGCCCCCATAACTCGCCGATGGATGCCATGAAACGGGCCATTCGCAAGGTGCGCGCACGCACGGCCTCCATGAGTGCCGCCACGCAGCTTCCGATCACAGTGCCCTGGACTGCACCGCCGCGCCCAATGGCCGACGGCACGCGTTGGGCCGCGGAACAGCTACCACGTCCGTTCATCCCACCCATGCCCGCGGAATTTTCACGCCCGGGCATCCCGCCCATGACGACGGAATATGTGCGCCCGCGCTACACCTCGACAACGGCCGCCGACAGTGCACGCCGCCCTGCGCAACCCCGAGTACGTGCCCCTTTAGTCGACTCCCGCGGTCGTACCGCCGACACCGACATGCGAATGCCTCGGGAAGAGCGTCGGCGTGCGCCCTCGGCGGACCCGCGCCCCCGAGCGTCCACGGCCACTGCAGCCAGGGGCCGTGACGACTATCGCAGCGCAGTGCGGCCGCCGGCCGAGACTGCTCGCCATGCCTCGCGTGAGGGGCATCGCATGGCCACGGCGGCCCGGCGAGAGCATGCCGACTCATTTATCCTGACCATGCGCCGCTTCCCTACGCGTAATGACGGCTACTGATCGGCACTGAGCAAAAAAACACTCATCGAGTGGCTTTTTTTGCCCTCCGGCCCCTTCAGAGCCTCGGAGACGGGCGCTTGGCGCCACGCGGAAAACCGGCGCCGGCACGCGGGCCAGAGGGGCTCGTTGGTTCCTGCGGCCTTGCCAGCCAACCTGCGGTCTTTTGTGCCTGCTCCACGTAGCGCTCAAACAAGCGCTTCATCCCGTGGGTGTCGAGCATCAGGAAAGGCTGACGAGCCCACACCATGATCTTCCTCTGCTCCACAATCGCGCCCGTCAGAATCGGCGGGTGATCCAGCCCCAGCAGGTTGGTCTGCAGGAGGATCGCCAAGGTCTGCGGATCGTCGAAGCGCTCGGCGGAAATCGGCAGCAAACAACTGACGGTGAGAAAGTCGGGGGGCGATTCGCGCAGCTCAACCTTCAGGCCGCCTTCCAGGGTCATGACATAGTCGGGGCTTTCCTCCAGCCCACTGGCGTCGATTTTCATCAGTTGGAAAACCGGCTGCAGGATTTGTTTCAAGCGGCTTTGCATGGGGCAGGCACCTGGGTTGCGACAACGGCCTGTAACGGCGTATTTCGATAGGCAGTGAGTGGTTAAAGTACTGGTTGGGTTCCCGCTTTCCAGGGCTGCTCCCTTGCAGGCATACCTTTCACGCCCCGATAAATTCTTGACCCTCGCCCGCTTGCACGCCTAAGATGATATAAAAGAATAATAAAACAACATATAATGAAATGTTTTAATAATTTTTGTATAATCAAAAAGATTTTAAAAGCCGGTTCTTATGAGAATAACGTGAACTTCTCGCCGGCCCCTTCTCCAGGCGGACGTAGCCGAACCCCCATTCGATCTGGCTGGAGCCTGCCTCCCATGGTTTTTGTTCCCCCTTCAAACGCCTGCTCCTGGGCATCGCCCTGGCCGTCGGCTTGATCGGCACTGCACACGCCGCCGATCTGCAACCGCTGCGCGTGGCCGACCAGAAATCTACGATCAAGGCGTTGCTGGAAGCCTCGGGCGAAATCAAAAACGCGCCCTATCAAATCCAGTGGTCGGAGTTCCCTTCCGCCTCGCAGCTGGGCGAAGCCCTGAACGCCGGCGCGGTTGATATTAGCGCCCTCGGCGATGCACCGTATGTGTTCGCCTTGGGCGCCGGTGCCGCGCTCAAGGTGGTCAGCATCATCCACGCCGAAGGGCGTAACACCGCCGCCCTAGTTCTGCCCAAGGACTCGCCGATCAAGACGACCGCCGACCTCAAGGGCAAAAAAATCGTCACCGGGCGCGGCCCCATCGAGCACTGCCTGTGGCGATCAGGGCACTGGTCAGTGCGGGCTTGACGACCAAGGATGTGCAATTCATTTTTTTGCTGCCTGCCGATTCCCGGCTGGTATTCGATAACGGCACCGTAGATGCCTGGGCGACATAGGCCCCCTACACCACGGTGGTCACCTCACAAAGCCACGCCCAGGTTCTGGTCAGCGGTAAAGAGTTACTGAGCAATCATCTGTGCTTCGCCACCACCAGCCAGGCGATCGCCAACAAACGCCCGCAACTGAATGACTTCGTGGCCTGGGTCGATCGTGCCTATGGCTGGGCCAATACGCACCCGGACGAATACTCCGCCGCCCAAGCCAAGATCACCGGCCGGCCGTTGGCGGTGCGCCTGGAGGTGGCCAAAAACTCGCAACTGAACCCCGTGGTGATTGACGACAGCGTGATCAAGGGCCTGCAAGCCACTGCCAATATGGCACTTCTCATAATGGGGAGCGCTATGAACTGCACCTGTCCGAGGATTGCTTCTTCCAAGTATTGGCTTACCTCAAGCAGGAGCGGCGAACTCAGCATCTCTTTAGCGAGGATGCCCAGGATCTCGCGGATAACCTTGGCCTAATCGCAAAGGATGATTATTTCGGTGACGCTGGGAACCAATAGGTTCGGTGGCGGACCAGACGGGGTCGATGCGAACATTGCGTGAGTCACTGAAGCGCAGCATAGCCACTGAAAACTAAACGAACATGGCTCCCGTCGTCAGCGTTTGATCGAAGGTGTCAAAAGTATTGACTCGGTGCAGCGTTCTCACTCGCCAAAGATAGAACTAGCGCACCGTACCTTCCGTCAAAACTGTAGTGGTCTAATGAAACCGGACATCCTTTTAGGCGAGAATGCTCGCCAGATCGAGGTGTCAGATGACCAAACAACGCCGTACCTTTTCCGCTGAATTCAAACGCCAGGCTGCCGACCTCGTGCTCAAGCAAAACTACAGCTACATCGAAGCCAGTCGTTCACTGAGTGTTGGTGAGTCGGCGCGCGCAGCTGGGTCGACCAGCTTCAGCAAGAGCGCACCGGCGTCACGCCCCAGAGCAAGGCCCTGACACCAGAGCAGCAAAAAATCCGAGAGTTGGAAGCTCGGATTGCTCGCCTCGATCGCGAGAAATCAATACTAAAAAAGGCTACCGCGCTCTTGATGTCGGAAGATCTCGAGCGTAGGCGCTGATCAATCAGCTAAGCGTCCATGAGCCTGTTGACTGCTTGTGCGAGGCGTTTGAGGTCGCTCATTCGGGGTACTACGCGCATGGCTTAAGGCGGCGAACACCAGATGTTGAGCGGCTCAGGCCGCGTAGCCGAGTGAGCGAGTTGTTCACTCAGGACCGAAGTGCTCCCGGCAGTCGAAGCATCACGTTGATGATGCAAGATGAAGGTGAGCAAATTGGACGGTTTAAGTTACGCAGGCTGACACGTGAGCTGGAGTTGGTCAGCAGGCAGCTAGGATCACACGCCTATAAAAAGGCGATAGTAGAGCGGCCGGATATCCCAAATATATTGAACTGAGAATTTGATATCGAAGCGCCCAATCAGGTCTGGCGCGGCGACATCACCTACCCCTGGGCACAGGAGAAATGGCACTACCTTGCGGTTGTCATGGATCTTTACGCTCGTCGAGTGGTGGGCTGGGCGTTATCAGAAAAGCCGGATGCAGACTTGGTGATCAAAGCGTTGGACGTGGCTTAAGAGCAACGTGGCAAGCCGCATGGTTTGCTATTTCACTCAGACCAGAGGTCGCAAGGCGGATTCAACCGGTCGTCGCAACACTGGATTGTTGTACAGACTTTAAATACTCATTCAGTGCTTCGGCAGGTGTTTTCCAGCCTAGTGTTTTTCGAGGTCTAGTATTGAGTACGTGAGCTACCGCCTGTATTTCTTGGGCACTCCAACGAGAGAGGTCAGTGCCTTTCGGGAAGTATTGCCGTAGAAGGCCGTTCGTATTTTCGTTTGTGCCGCGCTGCCATGGACTATGTGGATCAGCAAAGAAAACCTTTACTCCGGACTCGATGGTAAACCGAGCGTGATCCGACAACTCCTTTCCACGATCCCAGGTCAAGGATCGCCACAGCTCGATGGGAAGATCAGTCACCGTCTTCTTCAATGCGTTGGCCATACTAACAGCCCCATAGCCAGCCAGCGCCGGGCCGTTCTTCGTGCGGGGGATTAGCCCATAACCTTTCTCGCGAGGCAGATGGACGAGCATGGTAAATCGAGTTGAGCGCTCGACCAGAGTTCCAATCGCAGAACGGTTCAGACCGATGATCAGGTCGCCCTCCCAATGCCCGGGTACAGCCCGATCTTCTACCTCAGCAGGACGACTGGAGATCATCACGTCCTCGCTGACGTGTGCCCACACTTTGGCCTGCGATCGGGCTCTCGGTACGCGTAACGCTCGTCCTGAGCGCAGGCAACTCACCAGTTCGCGCTTGAGAGCTCCTCGACCCTGAATGTAGAGCGCCTGATATATGGCTTCATGAGAGATACGCATGGATTCATCATCCGGAAAATCGATCTGGAGTCGGTTGGCAATTTGTTCAGGCGACCAGCCATTGACCCATTTACGGTCACTGCGATGCGGTTTATTTCGGCCTTTGAAGGGCGCTTGCCGAGGCCCAGAAATCTCACGACCATCGGCGTCTTGAACCTTGCCCTCAAGGCGGTCGCGTACGTACTGGTGCAGTCGCGGGTTAGTGACCAGTTTTGCTGGTTTCGGCCTCTTGGCCACCAGTTCTGCCTTCCATTGCGCTACTGACGCTCGATATTCAAGCCGACCGCAACGGGTAGCAGCATTTCGTGTCAGCTCCCGTGAAATTGTCGATGGGCTTCGTCCAAGGCGACGAGCGATCTCACGAACGCCAACACTTTGCGCTCGAAGCAGCCCAATCTCTTCTCTCTCTGCAAACGATAAGTATCGTCCTGATATGTGATTCGACATGAATAATGGCATCCCGCCTCGATGACGGAACCAGCGTGTACCTACCGCGGTTGATACGCCAACGGCATGTGCTGCCTTTTCGCTTGTGATGCCTGTTGCAATCTGCAGCCAAAATAGCCGTTCGATCTCATTACGAAGTGAGGGTGCACCTGGAGAACGCATCGCTCCCCGGCCCGTCAATTTTTGCATCCATCCTGCAGGTCGTCCCATAAACACCTCGATCAAGGTGTTGCGACGACCGGTTGAATCCGCCCAATATGGCAGCCGCAACTTTCGTCAGCGGCTGTGGCGTTATCGCATGCGTCAGAGTGTGAGCCGCCGAGGAAACTGCTGGGATAATGCGCCGATGGAGCGGGTTTTTCGTAGCTTGAAAACAGAGTGGATACCAACCACTGGCTACATGACCGGCCACCAGGCTCAGAGAGACATTAGCCAGTACCTGATGCATCACTACAACTGGATCCGACCTCATCAATTTAGCGATGGATTGGCCCCAGCAAAACGGAAGAAAAACTCAAAACCGTGTCCTGAATGAGTTGACCACTACAGGGCGGGTGGCCCAACCAAGGGGAAAAATCATGCTAGCTTTCATCCCCAGGCTTAAGTCGCACAAGGGCAGGCGAATTCTTGTTGGGATTTCCTGTAGAACTGGCAGGATGGGTTCATATCAAGAGAGCCGTAGTTTATGACAGCCATCCAACACATCCGCAACCAATCGGAGCCAGTCTGTAACGATCTTATTCAGATGATTCGACAAAGCATGATTCGCCGGCTCAAGCGCTTCGTTGTAGAACCCTATGACGATGGTGAGATTTGGGCGATCCAAACGGTTGCAATAGCGACACCTGATACAGAGGATGGGGATCATTTTCCGGTAGTGATTGCCAATCTGCACGACGATGACCAGGCGGCTATGTCCTTTGCCCTCAACGTCTTCGACGCCCTCAAAAACGCAGGTCGCGCATCAGGCGAGGATGTCTGTCTGTGGCGACGGAGCCTCTTCACTCTCGTACCAAACTACTGAGGCTGGCCGCGTCGAGTAGAAAAGAAAAACTGCCGGGAGGCGGTTTTTTTATTAACCTTATGGTCAAGAAAAGGTTGCCAGATTACGGCATCACTCATTCCACCTTTGACGAACAGTGTCGTGGGCAGCAATAAGCGCATGAAATGGTAGCCAGATGACGACACTGGCTACTCCGGTTGGTCGTGGTCTCCACCGGTAACCGCGAACAACAACCCGGGTTCTTGCGCCTCTGCTAGCTCTCCCAATGGCTGAGTCAGCAGCCATTCACTTTCTTCAGCAGGATCAAACTCAGGAAGCGGAGGAAGATCTTCAGGATCAAGCTCCAGATTGAGGGGGAGCTGTGCCAGATCACAAAAAGTGAATTTAATAGCGATCACTTTCCGCCCTTCCCTTCTCAATTCGTAGCTGACATCCAAATTGCTCTTTGTCCTGAGCTCTTCAACTGCCGGATCAATTACCCGCTGGCGGAGGTTGTTGAATCGCTGATACGCCTCTGACAAACCAAGGGCGACACGCAACGCTTCAACTTCGATGTAGGCCCACCCAGTTTTCCGAAACTGCATGAGCATCTCAAAAAGGCGGAAAGAATGGCTGGAGTCTAGGCAGGCGACACGCCGCAGATCGTAGCTGGTTACTTTGCTGTACAGCATTGTGAGATAGGGTATGACATGAATGGTGAAAGACAACTCAACGCGCCCTTCTCCATCAAGATATTTTGCCCGGTCGACCCAGCGCTTACGCTCCATGCCAGCCCCATCAAAGGTCTTGATGTCGCGCTCGTACAGCTCATCAGCGGCGACCTTCATTTGCTCATACGCATGCCTCAGCTGCACGCCGTAAATGTCCGAATAGTCTGCTGCAGAAACAGAGACCTTCTTAGGCATGGGTCTTCTTGGATCGAGCTTACTGATAGCCGCAAGGATCAACCGCTGCTCATTGAGAGTCAGCCGATACGATGCGGTGATTAGAGTATTGGATTTTGTGACGCGGAGAGGCTTAGGCTCCGCCTTGGAAGGTTTGGGTAAGTTGGACATAGTTGGCCCTACGGTTGATAACCGAACCCTACACAGAGAAACACCTGTAGTCGATAGCTTTAGAGTGACTTATCTCCAGAGCCCAATAGAACCGGGGCTTCTAGCTGGAGCAAAACTCATTAAGTCGCACTACAGTGAGCCCTGTAGTCGATAGTTGGCAGCCGTAATTTGTAGTCGATGCAAGGTTTGCCGGGTTTCCCAATAGCCGTAATTTGTAGTCGTTTGATTCCTGAATGGCTAATCAACAGCCGTAATCTGTAGTCGTTAGCTTGTTTTTTAACCGGAATCTCACGCAATCTATTGTCCTCGGTCAGCCGTAATCTGTAGTCGTATCGTTGTATTCCCTGGCAAATCGCAGCCGTAATCTGTAGTCGTATCGTTGTATTGCTTGGCAAATCTGAGCCGTAATCTGTAGTCGTATCGTTGTATTTCCTGGAAAATCGTAGCCGTAATCTGTAGTCGATAACTTCTGTGGTGGACACGATCCAAGCTCTCAACATTGTCCTGTCCAAAATCGGCCAGAAACCTTGCAAATCGTCAAGGCCGCTTCAAAAAATAAATAAAATTCATAAAAAACAGTAAGTTGGACGGACTTTTAAGCCGAAAAAGCTGGGAAAGTTAATTTCAGCGCCTAAATTGGTTTGAATTCGAGCCACTAAACTTCAGCCTCATGCTATGCGCCCAATCACCAAGCCGGAATCTGTAGTCGTTAGGTAGCGGCTAGGCGCGTAATGGGCCTGTGGATAACGGCCGGAATCTGTAGTCGTGTCAGCCGGAATCTGTAGTCGCGTCAGCCGGAATCCGTAGTCGCAATGCCGGAATCTGTAGTCGCAATACCGTAATTTGTAGTCGATGATCCTCTGGAGGCCACGTGGAATAAGGGCTCCAGCCTTCTAAAAACAAGAGAACAACAAGAGAAAAACAATTAAAAGGCTTTTAAAAGTAAAACGCTGATTAGCTGAACTTGAGAATTAGAGTACGAGACCGTTTTCGAACTCAAAAACTGCAGGCTTTTCAGACCATATTACGGTTCAAAAGCAGCACATTCTTCAGGAAGGGGAGTAGAAAATATTCCCAATCGAACATGACCTGGAGGAACCCAATGAATACTGCTGCTTTCGCGGGCGTAGCACCCTATCTGCTAAGCATGGCCGCTGTAGCGCCGGAGACAACAAGCCTAGCCGTTGGCCTTACAACGATCGTGGAGATACAGCAGAACTACACCATCATTGACAAGATCGGTACCTCATACACAGGTGGACCGGTGGTAAACCTTTCAGAGTGGGAGATCAATCTCGAGGGCATTACTGACATTCAGCTAGCTTTTAACTCCACAGGAGTCCTGGATGTAGCAACGGTGAAAGCGGACAAGCTACATCTTGAGGAGGTTCTTGAAGGTTTACGCAAAACCCTAAAGGTTGCCGGTGATGAGTCGAGCCTAGCGTCTGAAAATGTAGCCTTCATTTCCGGGACTACTGAGGTGATTGTTGAATCGCACCCACTGGATTCTCAGTTCACCGTGAACTACATCAGTGCGGATTTCAAACACGCTCGCACCGTAGCTCAGAAGCAATACGCCTGACCGAAATACAGATGCCCTTCCCTTTTTACCCAATGATCAATTCGGGTATGCCACTAAAAAAACTAAAATAAGCCGAATTTCTATCTCCCTTTAAGGGGTTAAAGTTCGGTTTTGTGGGCAAAAAAAAGCCTTCAACCGTGTTTTCTTCTTGAAAATGCAGCTTTAAGGATTATGATTAACCTGTATTCAACAAATGCAGGGATTTTCATGCAGCAGCCAAGCGAGCAGTTTGAAGAGGAATCGGTTTACTACACTGATTTCTCCACCCTCCTCTACCCACCCAAATTCGCTGCCGATTGCTTCGGGTTAACGACTCGTCGTCTACAAGATATTGAAGATGAAAACGGTCTTGAAATCCGCCGGATTGCGCGCGGAACTGTCCCAACTCGCGCTTACACGCTGAGTGACATCTTTGACATTGCTGCGATCCGCAGAACAAAGGGACAGGCAAAAGGGCTATCACGGCAGGTAGTTATTTCAACCTTTGTTCCAAAGGGCGGCACTGGTAAAACCACAGTGACGGTCAACCTTGCAATCTCCCTTCAGATGCAAGGCCTCCGAGTTCTTATCATCGATAATGACCCACAAGGTGATTCATCAAGTGAACTGGGGTATGACCCGGATCTGGCAAGATCTGACCTAGAGACTATGGGTATCCCACCAGACCGATATGTGGAAGGAAACTTTGGAAACCTGCTGAGCCCAGAACTCAGAAGTCGCCAATTTGAATCGTTGACCTTTGAGCAAGTTGTAAAAAAACCCTTCGGTGATAACGGTCCTCATCTTATCCCTGCTGACGCCTATCTTGAGGATTTGGTCGTCGCATTGGACTCAGAGAACAATATGGATTTTTGGTACGCAGATTGGTTAGAGCGTGCGAGGAATGGCGAAATTCTGGGCATTGATACGTCGACCTACGACGTCATTCTGTTTGATAACGCCCCTACTGCTTCTCGCCTCACTAAAAACTCGATCGTTGCAAGTGACTTCGTTATTTGCCCGGTCCGGATGGATAAATTTTCCTTCCGTGCACTCATGCGTTTGAATGAATGGATGGTTCGTTTTGCTAAGGCTTATCGTCGTTCTCCAGTGGTTCTGGCAATACCAACGATGTTCATCCGTAACCGTAAGCGCATTCTGAATAACCTAGTAGTCTTGAATGATCTGTTCCCTGGTCGGGTAGCTGACGAAAAGCTCTACTATTCAGAAGACTATGGTAAGGCGCTAGACCAAGGTGTTCCCCTTATTGTGTGGAAAGGTGCAACCAACAAGACCATTGATTCCATGCGATCTGTGTTCAGCGAGGTGCTTAAAAAGGTTCGCGATTTTGCATCCCAGTAAACGGTGCTCCGAGCACCACTGTAGATTTCAGGCAATTGGTGCTCGGAGCACCACCTGAAGTAACTAGGACAATGGTGCTCCGAGCACCATTTTTTTAAGGCGCGTTTCTGAATGGTGCTCTGAGCACCACCCGTACAGAAATTGCACAAGACCAAGGTTGATAGAAGGAGAAAAAATGGCTAAGTCAGAGGATTTCCCAGGGAACCCCAAAAAAGCGCCAACCTGGATGTCGGGCGTGAAACGGGCGCCTGCAGAATTGCCTGAACCGAATTTGAGAATTTCGGTAAAAGAGATGCTGGCTCAGAAACAGTCAGAAGCCGCTGAGGTTGGCCAGCTTGCGAAGCCGAGTGAAAGCACGGGTACCAGAAAAGGGCTTGCCAGTGATAGCAGTAACCAGGTGACGGAAAGTGGGGTAATCGCTGAGATTCCCACCGAGAAAATACGCGTATCACCATTTCAGCCGCGGCTCACTTTCAGCGAAAGCGCGATTGAAGAACTATCCGAGTCCATTGCATCTGTTGGGTTGGTCAAGCCAATCACCGTCCGCCCTTTAGGAGACGGCTCCTTTGAGCTGGTTGGTGGCGAGCGCAGATGGAGAGCACACAAACTACTCGGCCGGGAAACGATTACGTCACATGTGCGTGAAATGGATGACGCAATGGCGCAAATCCTCGCCCTGACAGACAACGAAGGGCAGGAAACGCTCACCGAATACGAACGGGGCAAGTCATATTCATCAATTCTAGCTTCCAAGGGTGAGCGTTCGATTCGAGGTCTTGCTAGGCGAGTAGGGGTGAACCACTCGGTAATTAGTAGGTGTCTACTACTCATGGATCTCCCAAAGGAAGTACGTCAGATGCTGGACGAAATTCCATCACTGATAGGTGGAAAATGGGCGAAAGACTTCGTTCAGTTCAGCAGTACTGCTCCGGCGTTACTTTTGAAAGCTGTAACGTCTATGCGTGAGCATAAATGGACGCAGGAACATGCGTTGCGATGGGTAGCAAAGGAAATAGCGTCGCAAAATCAGAAAGGCCCCACCGACAAGTTCACCGATGTTGAGATCAGTGGAATAGGTCGTGTCCGCGTAGATGGAAAGAAGGTGGAACTACGGTGTGAGAAATCCGTAGACGCGAAACGCCTGGCAGAACAATTTGAAGCATTTCTGAAAGGAATCGATCGCTCTCTAATTTCTGGCGAATGATAATCATTATTTATGTTACTAAATATTTCAGACGCGAATCTGGTTAGAAAACATGAACACGAAGGCTAAGTGCCATGACAGAATATGGTTTTTAAGATTTCGAGATAGGGATATATGGCAACCGCAGTCGCGCAACCAAAACACAGTGTGGTGCAACGGCAAACACGATTCACCACCTTCACACGGCTTCCAAAGATAGAGCCTGAGCATTTGCTCGGCCTGAGCCGTATCGAGCTGTTTTCAGTGATAGCCGAGCACTGGCTTAAGTGCTCGGCCCCAGCACGGATTCACATGCTGAGCAGCGAAGACAGGTTCATCCGAAATGAGGCGCGGGCCCAGAACAAAGCACTTAGTGTCACGCAAATTTGCGTTGAACAAACGCCAGGGGTTATCTATGAGCACTTCAACCAAACACAGCATCTCACTGGCTTATGAGCACGACGGGGAAGCTCGGCAAGCCTACGCCGAGGTGTCCCTTTCGAAGATTTGTATTATCTTCGCCGGGCTACCGAGCATGAAGTTCCAGGTCTCGCTGCTGAATCCGATGCAGGTCATACTGGAACTGCCTACAGACCGGAAGGGCAAGAAGCCTAAGGTGTCTTGTGATATTTCCTCGATCCCAGAGCTGGAAGTGGCGCTGGGTGAGGTGAGTAGGCAGGGCTGGCTTGACCCGAAGGTTGTGGTGAGTGACTGTGCGTAGGTAGGTGCAGTATCAGCTTTGAATTATCTTTGCTGTGTGTAGATATTGTTGCCAGGGATCGGACCCCGTGTAGGATAAGCCGACAGTCCCAAGCCCAGCCCAAGGTGTGCAATGCTGCATAAGGGATCACCTTAGCATCGCGGCTAATAACCGTGGTAATGACCTATGCTTTTGATAGCAAGGCCGCTTTGGACCCATTTGATGGATCAAAATACCGACGGTCTGAGCAAATTGAAAAGCGTCAAATTAATGAAACTTGTCAAGGCTTAATCGGTCTGTAAAGCCCTAACGTTTGCTGTAGGCATGGCCCTAGCTTATGCTGTGCTATGAGACAACTTTTTATAGGTGTTGCCGTTCTGAAATCCTTTTGCTGGCTGAAATGACGAACTTTTGACGCCGTATTTAGTGATATTCAGGACTGTATATTTATACACCATCTAGCATTCAGCCTTTGCCTTGACAGAAAATACTGAGATTCAGCCATGATCACAAAGATTCCGCCTCATGTAGTCAGAAGCTTTCCCTATTGGGAGACTCCACCGGAGCCGGGCCAGGATTTACATGAACTGAAATGGGGTGTCATGGAAGTCCTTTCAGATAAATCGCTTAGATTTGTTGATACAAAGCCAGATCAAGAGGCGCTCGAGGAACTAATAAGCCAACTGCAAGATAAGGTATAAAATTTATCTAGAGTTTTGTCCTGGTATTCTGGCGGTCACGATCCCTGCTTAAAACAGCAGGGTTTTTTTTGTCTAGAAAGTGACGCTCCACTGAAAATGACGCTGCTCAAATTCTGACGCGAAAACTGCCTGAAAAAGCGTCAATTCGATTTTGACTCGGTTTATCGTTTCTTGATAGAACATGGAACGAGAAGCTGCATATGCAAACCTATGATCTGGAGTTTCACGAATACACCCAGCTTTTTCCGCTCATCATTGGTGATGAGTACCAGGCCCTGCTTGATGACATCGATACAAACGGGTAGCGCGAGCCGATCGTTCTGTATGAAGGGAAGATCCTTGATGGACGTAATCGATACCGAGTTTGCAAAGATCTGCTCCTCGAACCCTTGCAAGAGGAGTACAGAGGAGATGATGCCCTGGGGTACGTCCTCTCCCTAAACCTGTATCGCAGGCAGCTCACGATTGCACAGCGGGCACTGATCGCTGCAGAGCTGTCCTCCCTACGAGGGAGCAGTGCTGTAACGGTTGATCTGGAGAATGCCGCCGGGCAAAAGTTGGAAGCGGCTAAAATGGCCATTGAGCAGGCAGCGAAGGTATTGGGTATCAGTCCACGCTCGGTGTCATCAGCCTGTAAAGTTGTCCGTGACGGTACCCACGAGTTACCGGATGCAGTCAAGGCCGGCAAAGTCAGCGTCTCCGCGGCTGAACAGGTAGCGAAGCTGAATAAAGAGACACAGAAAGAGCTATGTAGTCGCGGGCCTAAGGCCATTCGTAGAGCAGCTAAAGACAAGAGAGAGGAGGGGAGGCCAACATCTGGTACACCCAAAAATGCCAACCCGCAATCAGAGAACGCGGGAAGCTTGCCTCCTTCTGTACCACTTGAAGACGAAGAAGATGTGGAGCCTACATCGGATACTCCTCAAAAACTGGTTGGAGCTGTTGAGCAGGAATCGGATGTTTTTTATATGTTTGGAAGAAAACCTGCAGCTCAACTGCTTTTCGAAATGGCAGATGCTAGCATGCAATTTGGTAGAGAAGCAGATGGTGTAGCAGACGACATCATGAACGAGGTTGAGGAAGGCTTAGATCTTCAGTTCTTGGCTTTTGTCGTGGATGTAGCGAAAAGACTGGAACTCCGAGTGAAGGCCAAAATGCAATCCAAATACTCCGTAGAAGCGTGAGGGTTGGGATTTCCTGGTCGGGTGTTTTGATGGATAAAAGCCCGCACTGAAAGGAATACCCACATGCAAACGTCCCAGGACGAAACCGTTATGGATTTTGGCCCTAACCTCTTCGGTGGGGATAGCAGCAATGAGTCAGGATTTGACGTCGACGATGCAGATTCAAGAAACGTAAGTCCAATAGGCGACGTGCGCTCTCTTCAGACACTGCAGAATAGCGATGAAGATATCTCGGGACAGAATCCCGATCGCCTAGCTGGTGCTGAAAACTCTCCATCGAGCACCGATGATGGCTCTGGAGCAAAGACTGACCAGGCAGCGGCTCAGACCAGGGACATAAGAGTTAGGCCCAAAAGCGTTAGCTAGTACAAAAGCAGCCGTAAAGATTCTCAGCAGCATCACCGGTTTTGACGAGCAAAGTGACACTCAGCGCAGCGTTGTTAGAGAACTGATGTTGAAGCAATCACAGGCGATGGAATTTAAACTTCAGGGAGTAAAACCTCCGGAGGGTCAGGATTTCGACTCCATCGCCAAGCAGCTCCGTCGAGAGAATAATCGCCTAGACACTCTGCTTGAAGGTAAGGAAATACTGTTTGGTAAGGCTCGAAAAGCTGCAGAAGCCGCCATCGAGAATATGCAGTGCGTGATTGTCGAAATTAACCGTTTGGAGGAAGAGGGTCAACTCTCTTGAACAGCATGGAAAATAAATTGAGCGCCAATATTCAGTTCTACGCTTTCTGGCCTTGCGCTGGCTTCCTCGCAGGCTATGCATTCCTTTCATCGGTAGGCATGATCTAAACCAGACTTGCCAAGCTTCCCTGCAGCCCCATCAAGGCTCAATGATATAAACCTAACCCAAGGAGACAAGATGTCCCTGATTAACGAGTACCGCGCAACTGAGGAAGCCATCAAGGAGCTTCAGGTACGGTTGGAAAAGCTGAGCGGTAATGAATCCCTTGTGAAAGAAATGGAGTTCGAGAAAAAGCTCCGCGTCTTAATGTCGGAGTATGGGAAACACCTGGGTGAGATCATTGCGATTCTTGACCCAGACTACCGTAAAAAGGAAGGCCTCGAGCCGGCCAAGACTCGTGCTCCACGAGTAGTCAAAATCTACCGAAACCCAAACACCGGTGAGCTTGTTGAGACCAAGGGCGGCAACCACAAAGCGCTGAAGGAGTGGAAGAAGGAATATGGCCAAGACGCAGTGGAATCTTGGCGGACCCAGTGATTCGCGAGCTCACGATGATGCTCAAGATCAAGGCCGGTTACCCCGGCCTTTTTTTTATGCGGTTGGTTTGCGAACCTAAAGCTTGGGTTTTGAGAATTGAATGAGAACGTGAAATGGAGGTAAATAACTATCAACGGAGGATCAAATGAATATGAATGAGAACGTCGATGAGCGCCTGGTGGCAGCCGTCATGGATGACACGCAATCAGATATCAACATTGCCCGTATTGCAGTTGAGAAGATCCGGCAGGGTGCTGAAAGTATAGCCGCCGGCATCCACGGCCGCAGTCATGTGAAGGCGGCCTTCGAGCATCATGACGGCACACCAATGTTGCCTGAAGAAGTTTTGGCTCACCAATGCGCCCATGCTGCGAGCATTGGAAAATCGCTCGGCCAGGAATTTCTGCAAAAGGCCCCGCCAGCTCTCCTCGAGCAGTTTTCTACTGTGGCTGGGAACCGTAACGTCGCTGACAGCGGGGCAATGCTGGCAGGCTTGCTTCACGGGTTTATGATTGCATTCGCCACCAAGGAAACGGAGGAGCGAGCACTGAAAGCGATGTTGGAGGTTGCCCGGATCTGCCACGAAGCAAACGATGTTCGTGGCACTTCTTTCGGCCAACCTTGCGACTGATGATGTCGCCGGCCCGGGCCAAAACCAGGTGAGAAACGGCTATCAGCACACACTGATGGCCGTTTTTTTTCGAATCGCCGCCTGTTCCTAGTGGTGTACCTGAGCGCTTTATAATAGTACTCAGGGGTGTTATTTAGATCTGATAAAAGCGTCCAAATTTGGCATAACATTGGCATCGAGGTGATCCTGCATTCGCTGGCTCAGATGATGCTCATTTGGAATATCAATGCCCTGTTGGCTCGCTCATCCGCGCAAAATGCCCAGAAAAACCATGCTGACGGTGTGGCCATCCTCAATGTACTGGAGCAGGAAAGCCTTTAGCCTCCCTCGGCCTTCATCGGAATGCAGGTCAAAACCGCCCGGCACATCATTTAGCCGATGCGCAATGATGTTCCGGTTCTGGAGGTAGCGCTCCAACTTCTCGTCGAAGGTGGGATGCAGATCAACCCGTTCCCTCAGCGCTTTGAGCAGTCGTCCCAAAGTGGCTTTTGAGTGTCGCTCAAGCAGGAGCTGAAGCTGTTCCACAGTTTGCAGTGGCTCGCCGTGCAAAGGAAACGTAAGGCAACTGCTCAACAGGTGCTCAAAACTCTGCCCGGCGATCACCGCAAGCCCTAGCGTCTTCAACACATCGTCCTGTATAGGCTTGTAGCCTGATTGCGCTTCACTTTTCATAATCAGAGATACCCTGGGGGGCCGCAATCGTTTGAATGACCGGCGACGTCCAGGCCGACCTTAAGGTGACGGCGCGGCTTGAGCGTAGCCGGTTGAAGTTCCCTGCAAACATCTTCAGCGCCTCCTCAAGCTGCTGGCTGTACATTGGCCATGTCAGACCCATTACCTTGGGAAACCTCTAAAGCCAGATCGGACACCTCACCTCGTACCTGGGGAGCATTGGCGGCAAGGAAATCTCCCCAATCCTTCATCAGCACTCGTCGTTTATCCAGCAAGTCCCCGCGGTTATATGCTGCTTCAACTTTACTGTTGAGAGTGTGCGCGAGAGCCATTTCACAAACTTCTCGCTGGTGATCGGTTTCTTCCGCGGCCCACGTCCGAAAAGACGATCGGAACCCATGCGGAACAACGCCATCAACTTGAAGCTGATCAAGCACTCTGGCCATCGAGTTGCCGGGAATAGGGCCTGTTCGCCAGGAATTGAGAAATACCCATTTGTCATGCTTTCCGATCTGCTGCCGCAGCACGTCCAGCATCTGGTCCGTAAGGGGTATACGGTGAGCCTTACCCGCTTTCATGCGCTCCGGCGGGATACGCCAGATTTTCATCTCCCAATCAATCTCAGGCCACTGGGCTCCACTGACCTCCTGATTTCGAGTTATGCTCAAGATAGCCAATTCAACAGCACGAGCTGCAGACCCATCCAGGGAGTCGAGCCTGGCCAACAGCTCAGCTGTGCGTGAAGGTGTTGGAGACGGGAAGGGGACTACCGTATGTGACTGCTTCGGCAAGAGTTTGTCGAGATGACCGCGCCACCGTGCGGGGTTTTCCCCCTGCCGAAGGTTGAGTGCTTTGGCCGCATCGAGCACGAGCTCGATGCGATTCCGGACGCGGTTCGCTGTAACAGGGATCTTGCTCCAGATCGGTGTCAACACATCCAATACATCGTCCGTGTCGACTTCCGATATGCGAAAGCCGCCTATGTAAGGGTAGACATGTTTCGTGAGCGAGTTTTGCCATTGTTGATGATGCTTCTTAGACCAGCTCGACGAATGGGTGCTGATGTACCTTTCTGCTGAAGCCCGAAAAGTCTGGCTAGTAGCGGTTCGCGAGGCTTTGGTGGCTTTGAGCTTCGCTCGCTCAGCTGCTGGGTCTGTGCCACGTGCGATATCAAGTCGGTACTTGTCAGCCTCTAATCGTGCATCTCTGAGACTCAATGCTGGGAATTTTCCCAGGGAGAGATCGTGACGTTGTCTCGCCAGCATGTAGCGAAAGACCCAACTTTTTCGCAGGGTAGCTGAAACGCGAAGAATCAACCCTCGACCGTCCTGGTAGGAGCCGGGCTGGTCGACGTCCTTGACGAACTTAGGAGTTAGTTTGCTCATGAAGTGCCTTTGGTCACTTGTCGACTCTTTTTGTCCGCCGGCGCCTGATCCTCAAAAGCGAGGGAAATTTTCTCCGGAGGTACGAGGTGTAAGCAAGCAAGCTCGTAGCCCGCGTCTGAAAAGAGATGTAATCCGGAACGATCCACAGCGAGAACAGATATCGCTCCAGGTTCGTTATCTAGCTCCTGTCCAAGCCAGTTACTCAGGGCGTCTTCTACCGCATGCATAGTGCCGAAGAAATAGACCCTCTCTGTTACCTCACCGATCAAAACAGAGCGCGGGCCAATCATCGGCCGTAAACCCTCTCTCATAATCGAATCGAGATTCCTGAATCGCCCCTAGTTTCGTAGACACCTCCAAGCCTTAAAATGAGGCCCATTAGGAGGTGCCATGAGCAACCAGCGATATCCCGAAGAATTCAAAATCCAGGCGGTCAAGCAAGTGACCGAAAAGCAGCTTCCTGTCTCGGAGGTGGCTGCACGATTGGGTGTGTCCGTGCACAGCCTCTATGCCTGGGTTAAGCGCTACACCAAGCCCCAGGAACAGCGCGTTGAGGAGGATGATCAGAGCGCTGAGGTTCGTCGTCTACGTGCCGAGCTGAAACGGGTGACGGAGGAGCGAGACATCTTAAAAAAGGCCGCCGCGTACTTTGCCAAGGAGTGCGGCTGAAGTACGCCTTTATTAAGCAGCAAGCGGGTCATTACGCGATTCGACGGCTTTGCCTGACGCTCAAGGTTCATCCCAGCGGCTACTACGCGTGGCTATCAGAACCAAAATCTGCGCGAGCCAAGGACGATCAGCGACTGCTTGGACTGATCAAACACTCCTGGTTGGAAAGCGGTGGTGTTTATGGCTATCGCAAGATCCATGATGACCTGCGAGAGGTTGGTGAGAGCTGTGGCCGTCACCGGGTAGCTAGGTTGATGCGCCTTGAAGGTTTACGTTCTCAGACTGGGTATCGACGGAGGCCGGGAAAATATGGCGGTAAACCAGCCGTTGCCTCACCGAACTTACTGAAGCGCCAATTCGATGTCAGAGAACCCAACAAAGTCTGGGTCACAGACATTACCTACATCCGAACATATGAAGGCTGGCTGTATTTGGCCGTGGTGCTCGATCTGTTTTCACGCCAGATCATTGGTTGGTCAATGAAGTCGCAGATGACCAGCGACGTAGCCATTGATGCACTGCTGATGGCGGTTTGGAGACGTAAGCCGAAGCAAGAGGTGATGATCCACTCGGATCAAGGCAGTCAGGGCGGATTCAACCGGTCGTCGCAACACCTTGATCGAGGTGTTTATGGGACGACCTGCAGGATGGATGCAAAAATTGACGGGCCGGGGAGCGATGCGTTCTCCAGGTGCACCCTCACTTCGTAATGAGATCGAACGGCTATTTTGGCTGCAGATTGCAACAGGCATCACAAGCGAAAAGGCAGCACATGCCGTTGGCGTATCAACCGCGGTAGGTACACGCTGGTTCCGTCATCGAGGCGGGATGCCATTATTCATGTCGAATCACATATCAGGACGATACTTATCGTTTGCAGAGAGAGAAGAGATTGGGCTGCTTCGAGCGCAAAGTGTTGGCGTTCGTGAGATCGCTCGTCGCCTTGGACGAAGCCCATCGACAATTTCACGGGAGCTGACACGAAATGCTGCTACCCGTTGCGGTCGGCTTGAATATCGAGCGTCAGTAGCGCAATGGAAGGCAGAACTGGTGGCCAAGAGGCCGAAACCAGCAAAACTGGTCACTAACCCGCGACTGCACCAGTACGTACGCGACCGCCTTGAGGGCAAGGTTCAAGACGCCGATGGTCGTGAGATTTCTGGGCCTCGGCAAGCGCCCTTCAAAGGCCGAAATAAACCGCATCGCAGTGACCGTAAATGGGTCAATGGCTGGTCGCCTGAACAAATTGCCAACCGACTCCAGATCGATTTTCCGGATGATGAATCCATGCGTATCTCTCATGAAGCCATATATCAGGCGCTCTACATTCAGGGTCGAGGAGCTCTCAAGCGCGAACTGGTGAGTTGCCTGCGCTCAGGACGAGCGTTACGCGTACCGAGAGCCCGATCGCAGGCCAAAGTGTGGGCACACGTCAGCGAGGACGTGATGATCTCCAGTCGTCCTGCTGAGGTAGAAGATCGGGCTGTACCCGGGCATTGGGAGGGCGACCTGATCATCGGTCTGAACCGTTCTGCGATTGGAACTCTGGTCGAGCGCTCAACTCGATTTACCATGCTCGTCCATCTGCCTCGCGAGAAAGGTTATGGGCTAATCCCCCGCACGAAGAACGGCCCGGCGCTGGCTGGCTATGGGGCTGTTAGTATGGCCAACGCATTGAAGAAGACGGTGACTGATCTTCCCATCGAGCTGTGGCGATCCTTGACCTGGGATCGTGGAAAGGAGTTGTCGGATCACGCTCGGTTTACCATCGAGTCCGGAGTAAAGGTTTTCTTTGCTGATCCACATAGTCCATGGCAGCGCGGCACAAACGAAAATACGAACGGCCTTCTACGGCAATACTTCCCGAAAGGCACTGACCTCTCTCGTTGGAGTGCCCAAGAAATACAGGCGGTAGCTCACGTACTCAATACTAGACCTCGAAAAACACTAGGCTGGAAAACACCTGCCGAAGCACTGAATGAGTATTTAAAGTCTGTACAACAATCCAGTGTTGCGACGACCGGTTGAATCCGCCCAGTACAGCAGCTCAGACTGGCGAAGCTTCTTGAAAGCTAACAACCTGGTGGCCAGCATGAGTCGTCGAGGTAACTGCCACGACAACGCTGTGGCGGAGAGCTTTTTCCAGCTGCTAAAGCGGGAGCGGATCAAGCGTAAAATCTACACTACACGCCAGGATGCTCGGGATGATGTGTTCGATTACATCGAGATGTTTTACAACCCAAAACGACGCCACAGTTTCAACAATCAGCTGTCACCGGTAGAGTTTGAAAAGCGTTACGCAGCGAGCCTGGAGAGTGTCTAGGAAACCCGGGGCGATTCAAAGTATGCTATCCGTTCCTGCCAGCAATCACCTCTTTGGCATCTATCAATGGGCTCTGCCTATTGAGATCGGGTCATATATGTCGCGCATTGGCAAAGTGGCGAGCGAGCCTGTGGAGCTGTTGCTTGCGATTGATGACACTGCAGGGCAAGAGGTTGTAGGTTTTCTGCTTTACTCACCCGTGCCTACCCATCGCGACGCGTGCGGGGTTAACTATATGGCAGTCAAACAGAACCGTCGCAGAAAGGGAGTCGGTAGCGAACTCATCAGGAGGCTGGTCGTTCAGTACCCACATGCTGAACTTACATGCGCAGTCAAGAAAGTGCCTTTCTACGAATCATTAGGGTTTCAGGTACTGGATGCTCACAATACACAGGTGGTGATGAACACACGTTCAGCCAGCACCACGGGTCTAATGGCGGTCCTCGACGTGAGCGCTCTCTACGAGTCAAGCGATGCAAAAGCAATTCACAGTCGGCTGGTACAGCGCTGGGGCCTAAAGGCCATGATGCAAGCGGAGAAGCAGCTTGAACGCCACGTTGGTCAGCTGGCGAGGCAGGCCAATGCGTTTGTAGGCCAACGATTAGCGCTCAAGTCAGATTGATCCAGGAGTTGTCGCCCAGAGGAAAAAATGAGTAATGAAACCGTAAACCGCCTTCAGTTCACTAGCGAATTTCACGCTGCACTGAACGCCGAGAAAACGACATTTGATGCGCTTGAGGCTCATTGGGAGAGTAATCCTGTTAAGTGGAAATTCTGGCGACGACCGCCTCCTGAGTGGAAGCAAACCGAGTCGCAGTTGTATGAAGCCTATAAACAAGCGTGCTTGAACTTGAGGCAACGAAAGGACGCACAAACGCCGGGCCAAAGGCACGAGCGCTACAACGCACTAAAGTTTGGTGGGATTTTCGCTTTGATTTTCTTCGTGGGGATTATCAGCCTTGGAGCAATCAATGTTTTCAACGATGACCAAGAAAGCTTGATGGCATCCGTCATCGCTTTGATGGCGTGCGTTGGTGCTGTGGGTGCCATCATGTGCGCTTTTATCTTTGCTGAATGACCGTACCGGCCGTAGCAAGGTAGGTAGCCCGGCGCAGCCCGAGTAAACCTGAACGTCTGTATCTGGACTGCCTTCGGTGGCCGACTGACGAGATTCCCCAGGGCGCCAGGTGCTACAAGCTCAACTGGTACCGGCGGTGAGATGGTGTGACGTTTGGCCGGCCTGGCATACACTGGGTAGCTAAGCCCCGCCGCTGGCGCTACTGCTGGTGGCGATCGTAGACGTGCACCCCATCGAGAGAAATGCGTGACCAAGCCGGTTCTCTACATCCCACTGCTGGGTTCACAGGCTGATAGCTTGGTTGATTCGAGCAGTTCTGCTCGTGTCCTGTTGAGGCAGTGGGACGTGCCCCAAGTGGCTTCGGTGGCTGTCATTCAAAATTTACCGAGTTTGGACGGCAAGCCCAAATGCGAAATGCTCGTTGAGAAGGGCCTTGCCGAGCTGATATCGATAGGAACTGAACTGAGCCGCACCCATCCACCAGGGACGTTTTCTGGCCTAATCGCAGGCCGATTTCAGCGTGGGTTGTTTGAGAGAGGGCTGGCGCTCATGCCGCGGCTACAGCTACGTTTTCTTGATGAAGATGCGCTGAGCGCGGCGCAGTTCCTAATTGGGGGGCAATGGGACTTTGATTTCTGCGCTGTGCACTCACGAAAGCTCAATCCACTCAAACATCCCTTTGAGACCCAATCGGGGGAAAACTTTTCTCTGTCAAATCAGCAGAGCCGGACATTTCGTGTTATCCACGCAGCACCCGATGAGAGCATCCATATTCAGGGCCTGGCTGGTACAGGCAAAACACACATAATCAAACGTTTGGTGGATTCGCTTTCGTCATGCCGGCCACTCGTGCTGGCGTTCACGGCGGTGCAGCTCCAAACCCTGATGCAACGTATAGGTGCTGCGAACGTTCGAGGCATGACGTTCGGAGATCTCGCAAGCTATGTGCTTGAGCGAAGCTTTGACTACCAGAAGCCGGGCAAGCGAGCATTAGCTCGACACCAGGTTACCCCGGACGATATCGCCTCAAGGCTAGGTTTCGGGCCAGTCAGTTGGCTCAGCCCGGGGCGGGTAGCGAGCACCTGCGCGAATATGGTGGCCACCTTTTGCAACAGCGTCGATCCAACGGTGACAGAACAGCACGTCCCGAAGGGATTTGTGCTCAATGCGGTAGATAGCGCAGTGCTGATTGAGTATGCCCAGCGTTTGTGGGATCAGACCATTAGACCAACTGATCCGCGGCTTCAGCTCCCTCTTCGCGGTTATCACCGAATAAAACAGATGGCAATGCTGGATGAGGCAGTAGTAGGCCAGGACTTTACTCACATCATCGTCGACGAAGCGCATGATCTGAGCTGGCCGCTTGCTGCGTTTCTTGATGGATGTGAGCAACCAGTCATCACCTTAGGTGATGCATGCCAGCGGCTGGATGGGCGCTTTCATAAACGCGCTGGCACGCTCCGTAGGCACGAGATCACGCACTCTATTCGAGCTGGTCGCCAAATCGAGGGCGTATTAAATCCCCTGATCGAAAAGCATCCTGTGCTGGAGTTGGCCTCGATCGAAGGCAATACCGGTGTCGACACCAAAGTTGTCTACTACGACAAACCAGAGGTCCCTCGGGGGGCCGTTACCATTTTGGTTGATTCTGACTGGGGATTATTCGAGTGGTTTCAGCGCCTGGCGAGTGCTGGCGCGAACTTCAGCTTACTACCTGGAGCCGTCAACACCTTCCGTCGATTCATTCTTGATTGCATCGGACTGTTCCATGACCAAGTACGCCCAACCCATAGTGCCCTGTTCAAATACACAAGCTGGGATGACCTCAGGGCAGATATGGCCGGCAAAAATAGTAGTTTTCAGCGGATCGACCGGATGCTGGGTAAGGGCTACAGCTCATCCGAGTTTGAGGCGTCGTTATTCAACCTCGACGCGACTGGCGCTGCCCCGTTGAAGCTCGGGCGAGTCATTGACGCCCGCAACTCCGAGATTGACGCGGTAATGCTTGCACCAGATTTGCTCAGTCAGATAGGAGCGGGTGACCGAAATGCAACGAGTAGGGCTTTTGCAGCCCTTTACACGGGGGGATCGAGAGCGCGGCACAAACTCATCGTTCCTGGTTATCTCCGGGACTGGGCTTCTGATATGTCCACCGCAGCAAAGGCACAGCCACTGTCTTCCCCGTAATACCTACCGGCAATACAGTTCGAGTGGATGTTTTCCGACCGGTTTCCGTCCTGAAATCGGCCTTGCGTTCGAAGGGTGAATGAAATAATCGCTCAAAACCCGCGATTAATAGGCCCTCAAATGAACGAAATCTCGAAAGCCTTGCTGGCGATGTCAATAGCACCACTGCCTTTGGTTGCATCGCTCGTCCCCTGGACCGCTGGTGAACCGATTGGTTACGGGACTTGGCTCTTTGCTGGCGCGATCACCCTAGGCGGCGTGGTGGGGGCATGGTTGCTGGAACGGTCGTGGCGAAAACTGGTAGCAAAACGCATCGTCATCGACATCAAGCCCAACCAGGTGATCGTTGACGGGGTGATTCTCAACTGCGAATTTTCCTCACTCATTCGGCTTTTCCAGAGCCGCGTGGCCTTGGCCGAGATGCTTGGAATCATCGTGAATGAAGCGATGTTCAAGCAGGGGCAAAGCGTCGCCCTTCGTAAGTCTGCTCACATCAGGATCTGGCCTGGGAGCCTGCAGGTATCGGACTTCGAATTGGAGTCTCTGTCTGCAGCGATCGCGGCAGAGTTCATCTCCCCGGTGTTCGAAGTCATAGGCAGGCCGTTCGAGCTTCCGAATCGCTGTATGCCATTTACCGCGCCAGCCAATCTTTAAAAAAAATTCCTCCGAAACCTGATTGCGGACTCGAACCATGGCCATCGACGAAAAAATTCAAGCAGTTCTCAACAACCCTGCAACCAGTGACTGGCTGAAAAGCTGTTTGGAGAAAGCGCTGCTCCGCGATTGTGTGGATGCGGCCAATGACGCCGAACTACTGCATGATCTGTTGGCAGTCCGCTGTGATGATGTATTACGGGCGCTCTGACTGTAACTGTTTGTTGGACCGAATTTATCCTGAGCCAAAGTCAAAGAAAGCATACCCCGCCTTGAAGGAGGGCAGGTCTTCAAAGCCCTCCACGCATCCTGGTGGGGTAGCTCGAACGATAGTGCATCCGGTCGGCGAAGATTGACGGAACGTTGAGTACGCAGTTAACTGTTTATCCATACAGTTATTTCTTCAGGCCAGGTTTATGAGCGTGACCCTTCTTGGTCCCATTGCGAGCGGCGGTAAATCTCTACCGCTCTATTCGTGTCAGGTATCTGCTGGCTTTCCGTCGCCGGCAGCGGACCATCTTGAAAAGCTGATATCTCTGGACGAGCTGTTTGATATCCGGGCACCGCATGTGTACTTGGCCAAGATCTTGGGCGACAGCATGCAAGGTGCCGGCATTTTCAGCGGTGACCTGGTGATCGTTGATCGAAGTAAAACGGCGCGACACGGCGATATCGTCATTGCTGCGCTCAATACCGAGTGCGTGTGCAAACGTCTGCACAAGCGAGATGGCCAAGTAGTGTTGATGGCCGAAAACCCCAAGTTTCCGCCCAGGTATGTGATGGAGGGCGACGAGCTCGTGATATGGGGTGT
Source organism: Pseudomonas antarctica (assembly GCF_001647715.1). Taxonomy (NCBI): domain Bacteria; kingdom Pseudomonadati; phylum Pseudomonadota; class Gammaproteobacteria; order Pseudomonadales; family Pseudomonadaceae; genus Pseudomonas; species Pseudomonas antarctica. The sequence goes on along the minus strand of NZ_CP015601.1, from coordinate 18,628 downwards.
GGTCAACTACAGCGTTCGTGATCATGAGCGTTAATACTGCCGTCGATCCAGCCTTACCGATTTTTGCACTGGCGGACTGCAACAGCTTCTACGCCAGCTGTGAGCGTGTATTTCGGCCGGATCTGGCCAGCACCCCGATCGTCGTGCTGAGCAACAACGATGGCTGCGTTATTGCACGCAGCTACGATGCCAAGCCCTTCGTTAAAATGGGCGCACCCTATTTCCAGATCAAGGACACCTTGCGCCGGCACGGCATTGTGGCTTTCAGCAGCAATTACGCGTTGTACGGTCAGTTGTCCGAAAGAGTCATGACCTTAATAGAATCAATGGTTTGCGACTCGGAAATTTATAGTATCGATGAAATATTTTGTACGTTGACCGGCATGCCCGGTGACCTCACCGAATTCGGCCGAAAGATTCGTTCCAAAGTCCTAAAACACACTGGAATACCGGTTGGCGTGGGCATTGCCCACACCAAAACGCTGGCCAAGCTGGCCAATCACACAGCAAAACGTCTGCAGGCGCAAACCGGCGGCGTCGTGGATCTGTGCGATCCGTTCAAGCGCGATTGGGTGTTGCGCAACACCGCCGTGGAAGAAGTATGGGGCATTGGTCGACGCATGACGGCGCACATGCACGCCTTAGGTATTCACACGGCGATGGACTTGGCCAAGGCCGATCCTGTGTTGCTCGGCCGCAAATTCAGCGTGGTGCTAGAGAAAACCGTACGCGAGCTGGCCGGCACGTCGTGCCTGGCCCTGGAAGATGCAACGCCGGCTAAGCAGGAGATCTGCTGCAGCAGGATGTTTGGCGTGCGCCTGGAAACCATCGAGCCGATCAAAGAGGCGGTGGCCACCTACGCGCAGCGCGCGTCGGAAAAGCTCAGGGCCCAGCATTCGCTGTGCAAGAAGATCCGCGTCAGCATTCGAACCGGCATGTTTAACCCCGACGAGGCGCGTTACGCTAACGGCCTGCTGGTAGAGCTGACTTACCCCACCAATGACGTGCGTTTGATCACCAAGGCCGCTACCCAGGCGGTTGAACGCCTGTTCCGGCCCGGGTTCCGATAAAGCAAGGCCGAGGTGTTGCTGATGGATCTGCGTCAACCAGGTGAATTTACCGACGATCTGTTTGCGCACACTCAGCCGGCAGCGGCCGACAAGGTGATGAGCGTCCTGGACGAAATCTACAACCGGTGGGGACGCGGCACGCTGCGCGCCGCCGCTGTGCCGGCGGCGCCGGCCTGGGCCATGCGTCGGGAGTTGATGAGCCCAAGTTACACCACGAGACTGGACCAGTTGTGGACGGTCAACGCCAATTGAGGCGTCAGGATCCTAAAGGAGTTTGACCATGTGCAGCCATTACGAAGCGCCGTCGGCGCAGCGGGTCGCAGACACATTCGGCGTCGATCTGTACGAGCAGGGCAAGTTGGATCTGTACCCAGGCTATACCGGGCCATTCATTCGCCGTGCGGAGCACGTCGACGACGAATCGCCGGCGCCGGTGGAGGTGCTGCCAGGTGCGTTTGGGTTGATCCCGACTTGGAGCAAGGACACCAAAATCGTGCGCAGCACCTACAATTGCCGATCTGAGACGGCCAGTCAAAAACCGTCGTTCCGCACCGCTTGGCGAAAGGCGCAGCACTGCATTATCCCAGCCGCAGCCATCTATGAGCCTGACTGGCGATCAGGAAAGGCGGTCGCCACGCGCATTACGCGGGCAGACGGTGAGATAATCGGCATTGCCGGTCTCTGGGAGCAGTGGCGCGATCCCGGTACCGGGGTGACTGTTCACAGCTTCACCATGCTGACCCTCAATGCGGATGATCACCCGGTCATGCGCCACTACCACAAGCCCCAGGATGAAAAGCGCATGGTGGTGATCCTTCCTCGGGGGCTGTATGGCGATTGGTTGAATGCCGGCGCCGACGACAGCATGGCGTTTATGCGTCAGTACCCGGCCGACCGCCTGGCTGTCGCCATGTAATCCAGGACAGCGGCTACGTCCTGGCTTGAGCCAATGAAAACGAGAGTGATTGAATGACCAAAGATGAACTCAGAAAACAGCTGCAGGAGCAGTTTGAGCAGCACCTGCAGGTGAATCCTGAAGCGGTGACGCATTACGCGGCAGTGCCGGAACCGGAAACCAAACCGTGGAAAAAGAAACCGAGTTTGCTCGATCAGGCATTTGCCCAGGACCTGGCCGAGATTGAGAAGGAACTGCAGGGAAAAGTCTAATTTTCCTAGAACATGCCGAAAACATTGGTGTTAGGCTTCGCTGGAGGCCTACCACCAACTCTCTCAGGATCGACCTCGATCCGCGTTTAATCCTGACAGAGAGCCCTATGACCGATATTCGCCGCGCAACATCTCTTCGCCCTGGTCAATTCAAACACCTCATTCGCGTTGCAGCAGTTACCGGGCGAAATCCTGAGCGTGACGTGATGCTGCTATGGGTAACGCACACGACTGGCATTCGTGTCACCGAACTTGCCCAGGTCGAAGTCTCAGACGTGCTTTACCCAAGCGGAGCGGTGCGACCAGAGGTGTATCTGTCGTCGTCCATCACGAAGGGCTGTCGCGCCCGGAACATTTACCTCACGCACCCTAAATGCCTTCAATCCCTTGAGCGCTGGTTTGAGGTACGTATGGCTCGCCGTTGGGGTTACACCGGCGCCGATGAGTATCGAGGCATGCGTCCAGGTTCGAAGCTTGTTCTGAGCCACAAAGGGCAAGCCTTCGAACTTGCGTTCAAATATCGTCAGTTGGATAGCGGGCCAGAGGTATACAGGGCGTGTGATTCGCTACAACAGGCTATTAGCAGGCTTTACCGGCAGGCGGGGATAAAGCAGGGTTCATCGCACAGCGGGCGCCGCTCGCTTGCAGCGAAGGTGCTGGCCGCGACCGGCGATGTAGAAACAGTGCAGATGATTCTAGGCCACGCCGATCTTGACCATAGCAAGCCTTACCTCACGGTAGATCAGGCAACTATACGGCGAGCTTTTTAAGCTGCATTGTAGATACTATGTTTATACATATATGCTTGCCACTTACTATTTCCGTATCTACAATGAGACTACTTTTAGGAGGTGATTATGGACGTCAAAGTTCAACAGTGGGGCAATAGCGCGGCGATACGCCTGCCGGCAACCGTGCTCAAGATGATGAATCTGGTCAGCGGCGATGTACTGAAACTCGATGTGTCCGCCGAGGTAATGACTCTCAAGCCTGCGAAAGCCAAGCCGCATTATGCGCTGGCCGAGCTGATGGCGCAGTGCGATTTGACCGCCCCGGAGCCTGCCGAGATGGCCGATTGGGATGCCATGCCAGCCGTAGGGCGTGAAGCGTGAGGCGTGCAAAATTCAACCGTGGCGACATTGTGCGTCTGAATCTGAACCCCACCGCTGGCCGTGAGCAGCAAGGCGATTTTCGTCCGGCGTTGGTCATTTCGCCTTCGGCCTTTAACGTCTCGGGCTTGGTCCTGATTGCGCCCATCACTCAAGGCGGTGACTTTGCCCGTTACGCCGGTTTTGCCGTGCCACTGAGCGGTTCAGGCACCGAGACGCAAGGCGTGGTGCTGTGCAATCAAATCCGCACCGTTGACCTTGAAGCTCGAAGCGGTAAGCGCGTGGAGTCGGTCCCCGAGGTGGTGATGGACGACGTACTGGCTCGCATTCAAGTACTGATTGAGTAGCAGGGGAGAAATACGATGATTGAGATTCAAATGGTCGACGGTCAAAGCTGCCCGATCCTGTTTTGTGATGTATGCAACGAGCGCATTCAAGACGCTAGCAAAGCAGCTGTTGTCTTTGACAATTTTCGTCCAGATGGTGAGCGTTTGAAAGCCCTTCACGTCCATAAGGGCAGCATTGACGGCAAGGCTTGTCACCACGAAGCAGAACTTATTATCCAGGCTGACGGAGGTACACCCTGTTGGCAGGAGTGGAAGCGCTACATCTGTGACCTCGCGCATAACGTCGCATTCCCCGCCTCCGCAATGGCTGCTTACGATAAGTAAGTTGGAGCTTCAACCGTTCAAGGAAAACGCCCAAGTACACCCAAGCCCCGCCGTCGAACGTGGGGCCAAGTGCGTAGAAGCGACGTGGTTTTGCGTTCGCAGGATGAGGCTTTTCTCAATGTGGGTACTTGAACCGGCTAAATTCGCTGTGAAGTCCGAAGATTGGCTATTGGAAGGCTACATGGACTCACAAAAAGCCCGTATGGAGTTTGCCTTGGCTAACGCTTCAGCGGTTCCAAATGAGTCAGCTCTTTCGGGCGCTGTCGGTTACGTCTCTGAACAGTCGGGGATTCAGCTGTCCACTGATGAGTTGAGCAATATCCTTTCACTGTACCCGCTGCAACGGGGAAAGCTGGCTTCTTACGGCTGGGGTGATACCGAGGTACGGGAGCTTATTTTGGATGCGGTCGCTAACTACATAGCAAATACACGTTGGCCCGTTGGCAAAGACGATGTGGACATTCAAGCCTTCATCGAGAGGCTGAAAGCAGCTGCTCGGTTCATGGGCTACACAACCAGTGCGAAGTCCTAGGAATTCGCCCAGGTACTCCCAAGCCCAGCAATGCCGGGCCGAGGCAGTAGGAGCAGGGCCACTTTCGGCCCTCATGATCGAGCAGGAAAAAACATGGATCGCGCAAAGCCAGATTATCAAGAGGTGTTCTCCCGTGTACTTCAATCGGCTGACTGGGAAGAGCGGGCCACAACCATGTTTGCCGGTGCCCAGGATCAATTGCCGGTGTTCGGTCAATACGTGCGGACTGGCCCAGGCCCTGCACCACTGGTAAATCTGATCGGCTACGTTGTGCAGATCCGCAGCCGCCAAGGCATTTTCGGGTCTGATATTTACCTGCTGCGGCACTGCAACGGTGAACTGGTGCAGCACGCCAATAACATGTACCTGCCGCTGACCCCTGAAGAAATTGAGGCGGTGTTGCCGTGCTTTGGCAATGTGACGCCCAGCGCCGAAGGTGAAAATCCGGTCTACGGTCTTGGCGACCCAAGCACCCGCACAGCCGGGTTTCTGATCGATCCACCCGAAGGGTTTGAATTGCGCGGTGGCGAGGGGGCACGGATGCGGATGACCACCATCGGCGCCGATGGAAGCAAGACCCTCACTGACACCGTGTTTATGTAGGAATTCGATTATGACAACGATCAGGATGGAGCTTGAAAAGGTGGCCCTAGCATGCCGGGTCGGGCTCATGAGCCTAGTTGATGCCAAGGGTTCAACCTTCAACGGATTTCCTTCAGGCGCATGCGGTGTCGCTTCTGACATCGTAGGTCGCGTCGTTTGGGAAACGCTCCAATATGAGGGTGAGTACGTTTGCGGCATTCGCCACCCAAAGCTGAGAAAAGGTGCAACCCACGCATGGTTTGAGGTGGGAGATTTCATCATCGACGTCACATACGACCAGTTTCAGGCTACCGGGCTAGTCGACTGGGTTTTCGACCGTAGCGATGGCTGGCATGCGCAGTTTCGATCCGTGGACCGGCGTCAGGGGTTTTGCGCGCCCTCCCAGTGGACTGCGTATCCCTCGGATGGTTACAGGGCTTGCCGCGAAGAGGCCAAGAAAGCAGGCCTGATCTTCAGCCGGATTGAGTAGGAAAAAAGAAATGGATTACGAGTCTCTGCCTAGCTCTTGGGTGATAGAGGAAGCACGTACTTTTTTGAGGGCTTCTCTGCTGCTTGAACAGAGTGCTTCTAATGGTGAAGTAGCTCTGTATTGGCCAGCAGCGATGACCTCAGCTCTCGCGTCGGAACTGTACCTTAAGTCATTTCTCGTAGAGGCAGACCCTCGTTCTCCGAGGACTGAGGACGAGCCTGAAGGGCACCTCCGATTGGCTATCGGATTGCCTGGGAACAGGCATGATCTGTTTGAACTCTACAAAGCCATTCCGGTGGATTTGGCCAACCAATTGCGTGCAACCTCGGATCGGTTGTCCCCTGGTTTTCCGCTAGAGAATTGGATCATGTTGTGTTCGAAGTTGTTTGTCGGCACTCGATACCCTTATGAAGCAAATTCCACCCAAGCCATAGATACTGATGTGCTGAAGCTCGCGCCGCACCTAGATCGCGTGTTATGCGAGCTTCTTGCCTCGGTCGAGGTCCAGAGCAGCAAGATTAAATAGCACGGAAAAATCGACCGCTTTACCCCGAGCTCTAGCCGTCACAAAGCCGCAGGCGCAAAACCTCGGTGTCGCTCTCATCGATATGCACAACCAGCCTCCGCTGCGCTGCTCAACATCTCGAACCTTGATGCGACGACGAAACAGCGGTGAAAACTATAATCGACTTCTTTTTGCCCGATATGTGCAGAATGATCGGGAACTGATCACGACTCCGCCGTGGTACCCACCTTTACAAGGACGTTGCTTATGACAAGCTATCCACGCTGGTTGCTCTATGTGACTCTCGGCTTCACTTCCCTGACCGCGCATGCGGTTCAAGCCGACGACGCACTGCCTTTCACGGTCGAGGCTGCCGATGGCTATGAGCAGGAAATTGCGCTGACCAAAAAGGCCGAGGAAGGCGATATTTCCGCAGCTTTTAATCTGGGCTACACCTATTACATCCGACAGGATTATCCCGGCGCCATACGCTGGTATGGCATGGCTGCGGAGCTGGGCAACGACCGCGCGGCCTTCGAGATCGCGATCATTTACCGTGATGGCCTGTTAGGCGAACCCGACCATAAGAAAATGATTAAGTATCTGAGGCTCGCCACCAAGCACGGTCTGGATCTGGCGAAAATGGAGCTTGCCGCCAGCTATTTAAAGGGAACCGGCGTCAAGCAGGACGTGAAAAGCGCCATGTACTTTTACGAAATGGCGGCCGAAAATGGCAATGCTGAAGCCCAGTTCGCTTTAAGCAAGCTCTATTGGAGCGCCGACCGAGGCGTCGAGGACTCCTTCGCCTTGGCTGGTGGGCAACTCGATGAATGGGACGCGCGCTACAGCAGCGACGATCGCAAAGCCGGATATTGGCTATGCCAGTCGGCCCAACATAACTATGCCCCCGCACAGTACGCGCTGAGCTACGCGTACGGATTTGGGCAAGGGGATATCCCCTTGGATCAAAAGCAGCGACAGCTCTGGTTGCGCAAAGCCGCGGCCAATGGATCGGAAGAGGCACAGAAACAGATCGCGTATTCCAGCGTTGCCTGGTACACCGCCGCCGAGCGCTGGGTCAAGGAGTTGTTCGAGACCACGCCTGAGCCGACGTGTCCGAATGATGCGGGGGTGTTGAAGGGCTGATTAGGCGGTCTTGCCACGGCTGGCTGGTTTTATGGGATGCCTGCCAGGGGCTTGTTTGCCTTCATCGCCTTTGTCGTGATGTTTCCTTTGGTGGGAACCATCCGGTTCAACTGGAAGGGCTGGAAAACCAGCTCTACCAACAAGCCACTCAGTTGACGGAAAACGCTGCGCACAACCGGCCCGAAAGGGCCTTTGTCGGTATCAGGATGCGGGTTTCGCGTCCAACAAAGGAACGAGCCAATGAGTGATAAAACCGATCAGTTGCCGCAGCTCCCGCAGGGTTTGCGAACTGAGCTTCACGTGGTCAGCAATAAAGGCATGACCGGCAACAAAACGTGGGTTCTGCGCGACTTGAAGACCGATGAACTGTACGAGCTTATGCCCAGCACCATTGAGGGCTGGGACATCCCCGAGGGCCAGCTCGACGGCCCCGGCATCATCGTAACGATGGTGCCCGATTGCGTAACGCTGCAACTCAGTAACGGTCAGCTTTATCGCGACCTGCCTCCGCCTGATGCACTGCGTTTGAAGTAACGGGAAAACATTGAGTAATGATCAAACAATCTCTTGAGCTGACCCGCACTGAGGCCAACGGGCCGACATACCGCCCTCACTTAGAGCTGCTCGATAGGGTTTCTGGCGAGAGCTTTGAAGCCATAAAGGCGAAGTGTGAGGTTGATGGTTGGTTGATCCATTCCTGGTCGGTATCCGAGCAGCTCCCCTACGACGAGGGTTATGCCGCTGCTGCGGCCGGCAACGACAGCGATACCAACCCCTACGCTGAACATTTCTGGAAGCACAACGAATGGTGGCGGGGGTGGGACAGCCACCGGGAATCCTCTGATTTTACGTAATCACCAGGTGGGGCCTGCTGATACCTTTGTCAGGAGGCCCCGGCCTGACTCACTCCGGATCGAGCACGATTCCCGTGCAATCTTGACATCGATACCGTACGCCACTCCCTCGGCGCCAGTCCCTTCTCCCTAGACAATTCAAGCACCTGATCCGCGTTGCTTCAGTCACTGGCCGAATGCTTAGCGTGCGATTTTGCCCGTTATTTCTACCGGTCCCCTTAACGCCGGGTCTAAAGCTGAGCGTTGATCAAAATAAGAGTTGTCAAAATACACAACTGGAGTATTCTTGATCCTAAATGTTAGGAAAGTCCATGGACGTATTGCTCAAGCAGCGGTTTCAAGATGCCGAGAAACGCTACCCGAATGATCAGAGCGGGCTTCGAAGATGTCTCAGATTGCTTACGGAGGCAGAGCCAAAAAGCTACGCGGATCTGGAAAAAATATTCGGTCACACCATCGATCTGTTCAAGTATCGCGCTGATGACTGTTGGGTAGTAATTGATATTGGTGGGAACAATCTGAGGCTGATTGCAGGCGTTAACTACGTTAGGCAAAAGCTTTATGTGAAGCACATTTACACCCATGCTGACTACGACAAGGCTACAGAGTGGTATGCCAGCAACAAACGAGGAATCAAACCATGATCACTGTTCTTGAGAATTCGCAGACCGTGCGCGCTGCGCTCGTAGATCTCCAAATGCTTCTCGAGCAGCTGAGCGGTCAGTTCGTCAACGGAATTAATGACGCTGCGGACTACGCACGCGCTTCGGTGCTGCTTGATGAGTTGACTGACGGGCATGACCTCAACAAGTATGAGGAGCAGATTCTGGTCGAGCTCGAGGACGCTATTCTCGCTTACGAGCGGGACGGTGAGCAGTTCAAGGCCTTCAACGAATCTTTCACAGCCACAACTTCTCCAGTACAGCTGCTCAAAGACTTGATAGAAACTCAGCAGCTCACAGGTTCGGATTTGCCAGAAATTGGCGACAAGGCAGCTGTATCTAAGGTGCTCAACGGCAGACTTGCGATCAGCCACAGAATGGCTTTCGCTCTGGCTGAAAGATTTAGTATGGACCCGAAAGCATTCGCCCCTACATCTGCTAAGTCTAATGTAGACACCGCCTTAGCTACGTCTAGATTGAATACCCCGCTACCTGCCAGTCGTCCTGGTCTCAAATTGCACTCGGGCAATGTGCAGGTAAAGCCTTCAGTGCCTGCTAAGCCAGCAAAGCCGTCAGCCCGACCAGCGCCTGCCGGTAACTGGCAGTTAAATCGGCAAGATGATGAGCATAGGCTAGTGGCGCGTGCACCTAAACCAAGCGATCGTGGTCCTAAGCCTTAAATCCTCAGCGAGGAAGAAAACAACCCATGGTCGAAGCCCAGTGCTTAAACATTAAGAGGTATAAGCTCGCTAATCTCCACTCCGAGCCCCATCCTGTTTAACGAGCGTCAAAGTAGTTAGGTAAGCCCACGCCCCGGCCCTCAAAAGCCGGGCCAGGTGCGTACAAAGGCGCTAATTTTGCATCCGCTAAGGGAGAATTGTGATGCTGGATTGCTACCCGCAAGTCAGGATCACTGGGCCGGATGGGTTGCCCATTGATCCCAAAGGCGATCCCGATTTAAAGCAGGCGCTAAGCATAGAAATTGCGCTAGCTTTGGATGGCCGAATTTTCGCCATGCTGACCCCCTCTGAACTTGAACTGTTCAAGTTCTACCGCGACCAGGGCCGCAAGTACGGTGTAGTCGCAACCATCGTCAGCGCTGCAGATCCGGCCGAATTGGCCAAGGCCAAAACCCAAGCGCACAAGGACGAGGTTACCTTCGACTCGACGCCGGCAGCCTTAGCGTAGGCCTGCATTTGCTGCATCTGGCTCTGGTTGTAGCAGTGGATCACCGGGTTTTCCATTCGGGTGTCGGAGTGCATGACGTTCAAGGTTGGCACCGCGAAACCTTCGGTGGCCAGCTCGCGGATTGCAGTGAACGCGATGTTCAGCGTAACGCTTGAGTCTTTGCCGCCACTCCACGCCAAAACAGGCTGCTTGTCGGCCCGCACGACGCGCTTCACAGCGTCGACCGCCCCGGCAATCTTCTCGGCCAAGGTCTTTTCAGGCCCGCGAACAACATTGACTGGCATCTCTTGGACGCCAGCGGAAGAGAACAGATCGACATCGAATTGCTGCATGACAAGCTCCGTGCTTGAATCCTGCTCCTCATTGGAGCTGGTGGATTCAAGGTACGGCCGAGATCGAAAATCCCAACGGCATGAGGATGGCCGAAAAATCAGGAGGAGGCCCTGGAGCAGGGGTCTAAACGGAGCCGCACCCCTCGGTAACAAATGCACCCGCTGGCAACTGCCAAGTTTTACCCTCCGGCGTGAATATCGGCAGCACGTACTCGCGCTGTCGAGCCTGGCCAAGTGCTTCTAGATCTGCGATATCGAAGGCCTCCGCGGTTACTGAGAGGTCCACCACGTTGATTTTCTGCCGGCTGATAGTGCAGCCGAACTCATCCTCGTAACCTGCTATGGGAGTGATGCGTTCAGGGAAATATTTTTTGATGGTGGCCCATATTTTTGGTGAGTTGTAAATGCAGGTCATGCAGCTTGAACGTCCCCAGCCCAAGCGGTATGGGACTGGGGCCTCTACGCGGTGGTGAGCTAGTAGATCCCACACCTGTTGTTCGCTGTAGTGCAGCACAGGTCGCCAAGCATCTACGTGACGGCCCAGGCGCCCCTTGCGATGGTCGACGGCGTGAGGCTCCAGCTGGTTGTACTTGCTGCGGTTGCTCGACTCAGAACGGCGCTCGCCGGTAACAAACAGCGTCTTGCTACCGAGGAAACGCTCCTGGTTGGTGATTGCCCGGCGGCCCACGTCGATCTTGGCAGCAGAGCTACACCAGCGTGTCGCCAGGTTGGCGCTTTGTTGAGGAAAGCGCCGGCGGGTCGCAGGTGATGTTCGTGAAATATCCCGATCCAAACAGATAATACCGCCTGGGGTTTCGACCATATGGGGCCTGGAATAAGCGTTCATCTTGAGCATTTCCCCCTCGATACCGCCCTGTAACCACGAGAAATAGAGTGGGAGATTGAAGGCCTCTGCGAACTTCTCGATGAAACTGTCATTGAAGGCCCAGTCCATGAGCGTGCTGCCCTCTGCACCATCCACGCGGTGGTGCCAGAGTTCAACACGTCGCAGATCCACACCCTGTTCAATTAACGCCAGTAGGCAAGCAATGCTGTCCTTGCCAGACACGCAAACAATAACGTGGTTGTAGCTGTCCAGATCCACTGAAGGAGCATCGAAATATGTTCCTTCGGCCAGTACCTTAGGCTCCTGCTCGAACCCCTGCAGACTGAGCTGCTGACCCAGTACCGGAATTACTACCTGGTCATCGAACTGGTGAGCGCTGGAGAATAATCGGTTCATGGGCTGTCCTCAGAGCACCTACCTGGTGCATACAGAGTCAGCCTACGAAGGCGCAGGGAAATCCCAAGAAATGGGCGGAGGAGGGTTAGCAGTTTGAGTATGTCGGGTGAAGTTATGAAGGAGATTAGCGATCGACATCCAGTGGAATCGCTCCTCCTGGATGGGATCGCTCTTGTTTGATTTAGGCTGGCGCTGAATTCAGCGCAATTTTTAGCTAAGCGAGTCTCGGTGCAACGTCGAAAGCTGAGCCACAACCCACTGCCAGTATCCAAGCTCGGTCTGGTTATTGCGCGCAGCTTGAAGCTACTGATAATTGCTCAAGAAAGGGTGATCGCTGCCCCGTAGCGTATATTTCCCCTTCAGTTCTGCCGGGGTGAGTTCAAGGTCGGGAAAGTAGGTTTTCGGCAGATGCGTGGGCACCAAAGCGAAGTCGGTAATGGCTCTTTCAATCGAAATGGATGCTTCCTGCCCGGTTTCATCACAGCGGAGAGTCCTGATGTCGCCCTCACGGCCAACAACTCTCCATGCATATCCAGGTGGAGTAAAAGGCGCGGGGTCATTCGATGTGCCAATTTTTTCTTCACTGTAAACAACAAACTCCAGTGGGAAAAATATCTCCGCAATCAAGCGATCAAGCTGATCCAGCGTCCGGTAATGGATGCCGGAGCCCTCAGCCTCGATCAGTCCCCGCAGGGTAGTTCTCGATGCGTTCAGCTCCTGATAAAGCTCTGCCAAGTGCTTAGGTACGGAGGGGTCAACGTGAGTCATAATTGGTAATCCTAACCATGGGAGTGTGAACAGAAAACCGCTCCGCTGGCCCTCTGGGCAAAGCGTAATTTATGAGGCGGGTATTCTTAAACGTGGTTTTAATTGTTCCTGCCGATAACGCTTCTGTCTTTGGAGAAGCGACCACCAACACGCGGGCGACCGGCAGGAACATCAAGCTTTGACCCTCGGGTAGCAGGAGCTTTCGGTAACGTTGTGCGCGAAGAACGCCTAAAATCGGGCCTAGCTCAGGAGAAACTTGCTCTCCTGGCTGGGGTTGAGCGTGCGCACCTGGGAAAAATTGAGCGTGGAGAAAGTCTCCCCACGCTTCCCCTGATCTTGAGATTGTCCAAAGCGCTCGAAGTGAAAGCCGCTGACCTGATATCGCAGATGGAGCAGCAACTGGATCAATGCGAAGGCGGTGGCAGTTGACTTAGGCGCATTGCGGAACAGAAGGGAACGGAAACGCGTTTTGGCATCCGGACGCCAGATCAACAGTGATCCAGTGCTTGTCGGTCTCACCCGTCCGTAGCAACTCCCACACAATACTCATACCGGCGGTTGTAACTGCCCGGTTGACCAAGCAGTCCTGCGAGCGAATGGATTCTGCTACCGAGCAGGACTTTTTCGTGTCTTCTTCGAGTGTTCCGATTTCAGGGTAAGCATCCATTACGTTTGGGTAGATGCTTCGTTTGTCTACGTGTGCAGCTCCGAATACAACCTGCCCATGGCGTGCCTCGTTTCCGAGGTCAAGCCACATGCAATTTCGAGATAGGAGAGGGCTGCTGGCAATTGCACGGCGTGCAGAGGAAAGGTCAACGGCGGAAATGATCAAGTCGGCATAGCGGATCACCTCTTTGCTCTCAAGACTAGGGAACCGGAAGGGCAAGGCCTCCCAAGTAGTACCCAGCATGAGGTTGTAGCGATTCACCAAACTGATTGACTTGTATTGGCCCAAATCGCACGGCCAGAAACGCTGACGCACGAGGTTAGGCTCGCGCACGATGGCATCGTCAATGACGGTGACATCCAAGCCTTTTGGGTGGCCTAGGGAGCGAAGCGCATGATGGAAGCTGGCCAGCGCATCAACTACCTCGCTGCCATTGCCGCCCGCTCCTATAACCACAATGCGGGGTGCGCGTTCAACCCACGACGCTGGCGTCCTGTAGATTGGTGACTGTCGAACTGTGATCGGATGAACGCTCATTACTCACCCCCTTTGATAGCCTGCGCAAGCGACAGCGGGCCACGGTAAGAACCAGCAGAAACCAATTTCGAAGCTGGAAATCGCTTCGATCCTTTTTCGTTCAGTGCTCGATAGAACTCCTTCAATCCCTCAAAGGAGCGGCAGCCCGCCACCGGCTCAATCGTGCCGCTGTGGGTGTTTTCGCTCTCAAGCACGAAGTTCTCCCATGCCGGAATGTTTTCACGTCGAACATCGCGGGGAACGTTGCCGCTGCCGGTGCAGAATGTCCCACCTTGATACACGTTCCCCAGCGGGGCATAGAAAAGTTCTGTGTCCGGTGTCGGGCGCTGATTACCTTTGAACGCAAAGCAACGGAAAGATTGATTTGCCGCTGCGATGAAGATTAGCCCCGGCAACGGGGCGCGGATGCGCTCATCACGGAAGGGAATATCGTGAAGGTCGGGGCGGCGGTACCAGGTCAACACTGTGCGTGAGCTGAAAAGATAACTTTCTGGAAGAAATTCTGCCCCCGAATCTTCATTCAACAGCAAAGCAGCCAGTTCTGTTTTGTCGTAGGGGCTAAAGGCCCTGCCAGCGCCAAGCGTAAAACCGGCCTTACCATCTTCTAGCGGGATGACGCTATGACTTGTGACGGAAACCACGCCAGTCTGACTGTGGTGGTGTATCAGCATGGCCTTACTCGAAACATTTTCACTCAGCATTACAGCATTCCTCTAAAGCGTCGGCGATTCGCTGCAACAGACCCAAGGTCAGAGATAGCGCATCTAGAACTGGTAGGGTGACGGATCGCAGTTGCTCAGGGTTCAGCGGTAATCCGATGGCTGGGAAGCCAGAGCCGCCGACGATGCCATCAAATCCGTCATTGCTACTCTGCTCCAGATTTGGGAAATCCCTAGTGAGGCGAACCAGAATGCTCTCGAAAAGGGTTACGCCATCACTGGCTGTGCCTGGGAAATCAGAGGGGTGGAACCCCTTGAGTGATTCACTTGCATCCTGCTCCAGGCAATGATGCAAGGCTTCAAGCAACACTTGCACGAGCGTGCGGTGCTCGTCATCGCGCTCACTGATTTGCCGTGCCTGCTCGTATAGCTCCAAAATTTCAGTCCTATCTCCCTGACTGAGGGCGGCTCCTGCTAACTGTTTCAACTCGTCCATCTCGTAGACGGAATCGATTAACGTGTTTACAGCATCCTCATCTTGGCCGTTGCAGTAGAAATATTCAGCGATGTATTCCTCATGCTCGACCGAATCGTCCAACAAGAACGCGCAAAGCTCCTCTCTGGTGTGTGTGGCCAAACGCGGGGCCAGTTCCTCGAAAGTCTCTGAAAGCCCATGATTGAAGTAGCTAAACTGCCCCAAAAAGGTCATTGGCGTGTGGAACGGCAGTAGGTGGCGTGTCATCGCGTCGAGTGTCTTGAAAAGAAGCACTCGGAGTTCCAAGCTTGCTGGCGCTTGGACTGTGAATGTAGCGAAGCAGCATGAATCCAGAATGAAATGACCATCCTGAATTCCGAAGGAGAACGCGTCCTCGACGTCGGCGGGCAGCTTGACCCGGCTGATCAAGGAACGCTCCAGCTCCACCATTATCCTGCCAGCCCCGTCAGGGCCAGCTTCAATATGAGGGACCAGCGCATCTAGGCCGACTAACCCCGCGTCTATCGCGGCTATGGCATAGGACGCTGTTTCAACTGGATCGACGTAGGGAGTATTCAGCCGATTTAGAAGGCTGGCGCGTTGTGGAAAAAGCCCTTCATCGCTGATGAGAAATGATGCGCCAAGGCTCCTTACGACCTCTCCAGTAAGCCGATGCAACCCATAGTTGTTTGGGTACTGACGAAGCCACTCAATGGCGCTAGCCCCAATCAGACCAGCTTGCAGCGCCTCCCGGCACAGCATGCTATGACCTCGGTGATCAACCACCTCAGCACCGTCATAGTTAAAGAGGTGAGCATGCGCATCACGCATTGCAGACGCGACACTTGGCAGGCTGAAAGGCGTCAGCGAGGCAGTTGGAAGTCGATAGTGCCGGGGTTGGCGGGGGAGGAGAGCAACTTCCATAGCCTTTGTCTCTGCTGGTGGTCTAAACAATCGGGTTCTGTACCGGGTGGGAGGTGGCGATTCAATTCGCCACGCTCCCACGCTTTTAGGACTGCAAGCGGGTCAACCTTTAGCGCCAAATCCGCCGTCTCGGAACTCATAGACATAGCTGTCATTCTCCACAATGGGGTCGATAATTTTCGCTCCGTTGAGCTTTGGGAACTGACGAGCAAAGTGTTTCAGCACGTCAGTCACAGGCATGTCAGGCTGCGGATCGGCGTGGTCGCGTCCGGCGTAGCGGAAAACGCGGGCGAGAGAAATTTCAATAAGTGCCATGAGTCCAACTCCTAGAAAGAGCCTGCGAGGTTCAAATTAGGCTCGTCTGAGTCGCTGGATGCACCCGAACTACCGCCTACCTGTGCATCGGTTCCAGTTGGTTCGGTGTCAAGGTCACTCGGTTCAGCATCCTCTTTAGCTGGCGCGGCTGTTACCGACTGTACGGTCGCGCCAATCGAGCGAATTTGCTCCAGCAGACTCATACCCTCATTCAGAGCCTGGACTTGCTGTGTGAGGCGCTTCATCAGCGCCTCCTCGATTTCTAAAGCACTCCCTACCAAGATCAGCGGGCGGCAAATGGCGGCGCGAAGCTGCACTTCGGGTTCCGATGCCTTTTCAGGAGTGGGCCCGAGGTCAGCGGTAATCATCACCTTCAAAGTGTCGGCGGACGCGTTTTCGATTGCGGCATGGACGCGGTGTTGAGTGCCCGCCAATGCAGCGGCCATAACGGAAAAAAACGTAGATTGCATGATGATGTTCCCTGTCAGGCTTGGGTCGATTCGGATTGCTGAGGAGCGGGGTTTTTCCCGCCCTGTACCGATAGTTCTAACGCAGTCGGCAAATAACCCAACCAGTTGAACTCTTTGAAGGCCAACACTGCGTCCATCAGAGCGCTTGCCTTGCCAGTGGTCAGCCCCTCAAACGCCTTTTCGCCCTTCACCTCGTTGTAGGCAGTGGCAAAGCCTGAACGCTTGCAATCTTCGATGATGCCCGCCTTAACCTGAGCCTTGAGGTAGGTCTGGTTCATCGTGAAACCTTTGGTCGGATCGAGTTGGGCGTACTCCATGAATTTGAGCGACTGCGCACCCGAAACAGACTTCTCAAATGCGTCTGCGCTATCAGTGCGAAATAGCGAGGCGGCAGCCATGCTTCCCATAAACGTGAGGAGTTTTTCCTCTCCGAGCTGCGCAAGCCGAATCTCGGCATCGGCGCGGGCCGTTGGCATCAGGGAGCTTGTGACGCCCATGGCCTTCTCCATCGGTGCGCGCACCTCGCTCTTGAGGTCGCTGCGCATCTCGAAGTACATGCTGACGATGGCTACTGCCAACGCTAGCGAGCGGTCATTGAGGACGGCTTGCTTGCTCATGCGTGCGTAGAGGTCGAAGGCTACACGGCGTATCGACTTCTTCACCTGGGTGGGCTTAGCGCTTGCGGCCTTCGGCTTGGCCGGTTTACCTCCGGCAGTGGTCCCGAGAACTGTGGCTGGTGCTGTATTCGATAAGGAGGTTAGGGCGATTTTGTACGCGGCGGTTTTCTCCTTGTGGCAAGGCTTGTTGAAGCACATGCCACCTATCACATCGCCCTCGCGCCCCCTCGACACCATGACCACTGCGCCGAAGCTTGCACAGGTAGCGCATGCCGCTGCCTGTTGCTCTCCTACACCATCCTCACCGCGTGCGACGAGCTTAACGTATGAGTCCTTGGCGAGATTCAGCTCGCTGTGAACCACCGCATGCTCCTCTTGCGCCTCAATCAAACGAACTGAAATTAGCTGCTCGGTTTTCCGGTTCCAGCAGACCGAGTTCTGGCAGCGAGACGCCCCAAGGCTTGCCTCGAACAAATCAGCATTCGCGCCCGAGTTGTGGATGCAACTGCGGCATTCCGTGGTGTCAAAGCGTGCAGTCGAAACATCCCGCGTCAGCTCTAACAGGCGTGCTCTGGTCTGCTCGACTGAGTAGTTCTTCTCAATGATCTTCAACAGAATGCCCGCTTGATCGGAGGCGGGGAGACGGCAAAGCAATTCAGCATGCCCAATCTTGATTTGCTCCTCCAGCAAGGCATCGGCCACCTCATCACAGGCATGGGCCAGCAGTAGGCGGCTGTCGAGCTTGGTTCTAGACCAATCCAAGGCCTTCATAACCTCCGAATGGTCGTTGGCCATGTCCTCCAACAAAATTACGGCATGCTGAGCTTCTTCGATTGGCGTCAGGTCTGCTCGTATTTGGTTCTCCAAGGCTGCGATCAAACGCGCCTCCTGATCGCTCATGGGACGGATCAGGGCGGGAACCTCGATCAAGCTCGCGTCGTGGGCCGCCATCCAGCGCTGGTTGCCTGCGACCACCTCATGGTCGTAGTTCGGGTCATCACTGACTGGCCTGACCAGAATCGGCTGGATGATGCCCTTGGCACTGATCGAACGCACCAGTTGCTCATAAGCGGACTTCTTACGGCCTTTACGGGGGTCGATTTTCGGGTTCCGGCGGATGCGGCCGAGGTGGAGGATTTGGGCTATTTGCTGATTCACTTGGCTAAACTCCGTGTTTGCAATGAGTTCAGCTTCCCTCATTCACGGTTAATCCCAAGCGCTAAGGGGTGTCGTTAAATTCGGGCGCAAATCTTGGCTGAAAGCAGGAACCGACTTCGGGGGTACGAGATATATTTTTTGCTTCAAAAGTAGGGGGAGCAGACGGCTGCTCAAATTGAATGAAAAATTCCGCTCTCGTTCTTGCACTCATCGTTGCCCCAGTTTCATATACTTTCGCTGATCCTTCGGTATCACATGCTGTCATGGCCATGTCCGACCTCAAGATTAAAGTGGTCGTTTTCATCGGCTGCATGTTGATCGGTGCGCTTTTCGGGGCGTTGCTGGTTAGGTGCATGAGCAAGAAAAATCCAATGCTCCGCGACCTCACCTTCTTGTTTTCAGTTTTGACTGGCTGCTTGATTGGGATGCTTTTTTTCCTTGGGAGAGTGCCGATGTGATGAGGAGTCTGTTGTGAGTGGATCGGCAC